>JAKAGN010000067.1 GCA_021815525.1 Deltaproteobacteria bacterium | reverse complement strand
CCCCTCCCCTACCCCTTCCTAATAAAAGCGCCTCCGGCGGCCGGGGAGACTACGTCCCCCCGGACCCCCGATAATGGCTACGCGTGCGCGATGCGCACGCTCCGCAGTTTTCCAGGGCTTCGCATTCGGCCCCCGGCGGCCGGGACGCGGAAGAAAGGCGAAAGCGGCTTCATGAAAACAGGTTATGTTCAGCTTGAAAGCAGCCTTTGCTGATGGACCCGGTCTCCCCGACAAGGACCCGCAGGGTCATCGCGGCCGCGGTAACGGCATGTGTCATCCTGGGCGCGGCCCTGCGCTTTCTTTACTGCCTCACGGAGTTCTGGCTGGACGAGATATGGAGCGTGCTCCTCCTCAAGACCGGCAAGATCAATGGCTGGTGGGACATCGTGGTCAACCTCCGGCACGACAACAACCACATCGCAAACACCCTTTTCATCTACCTCGTGGGCGACACGCAAAACTGGGGCATCTACCGGCTTCCGGCGCTCTTCGCCGGCGTCGCAACCGTTGTCCTCATGTGGTGGATCGCGCGGCGGCGCTCGCCCGCCGAGGGGCTCTTCGCCGCGGCGCTTACGGCCTTCTCCTTTCCCCTGATCCTGTACTCCTCGGAAGCCAGGGGCTACGGCCCGGCCATCTTCTTCAGCCTCCTGGCCTTCCACGCCCTCTCGCGCCACCTGGAATCGCCCTCCTTAAAGCAGCTCCTAACCTTCCACGCGGCATCGGCGCTGGCGGCCTTTTCGCACCTTTCCTTCGTGCACGTGTATCTATCCCTCATCGCCTGGAGCCTCGTCCGCGTGGCGCGCCGCCCGGACGCCCCGAAAGCCAAGATCCGGGCGCTGGCCGCCATCCACCTGCCGCCCCTTGCAGTCCTCGGATTTCTTTATGCGGCCTATGTCCACGGCCTTAAGATCGGAGGCGGGCCGCACTACACGGTGTTCCACGTGACCCGCGAGGCCGCTGCGCTCGCCGTGGGCGCGCCGGAGACGGGAATCCCCGCGTATCTGGGCCTCGCCGCGGCCGTCCTTATCGCGGCCCTCGGCATCATGCGCCTCGCCCGCCAAAAGGACGACATCTGGATATTCCATCTCTGCGTACTCCTCCTCGCCCCCGCCCTGGTGCTTCTGGTGGAAAAACCGGAGGTTCTCTACTTCCGATACTTCATCGTCTGCTTCCCCTTCTTCTACCTCCTGGCGGCCCGGCTTCTCGCGGAGGCCTGGGCCAAGCCCCCGGGCGCCCGCGCCGTGGCCGCCGTTCTTCTCTCGCTTTTCCTCGTGGGCCAGGCGGCCTACTCCGTCCGCTTCCACCGGTACGGGCGCGGCGGCTACTTCAAGGCCTTGAAGTTCGTGGCCGCCAACACCCGCGGCCCCGCCATAGTGGTGGGAAGCTCCGACGACTACGTCAACTGCAAGGTCCTCACCTACTACTCCCAGTTCCTCCCCAAGGACCGCGGACTTTACTACGTTGACCGCGAAAACCTCCCCCGCGACCCGCCCGAGTGGTTCTTCGTGGACGTCCACGAGCCCGGCGCCAAGCCCGAAAAGGCCCTGCGCATCCCCTTGGGCCACGACTACCGCTTCGTGGCCGCCTTCCGCTACTCCGGCTTCTCCGGCTTCGACTGGTTCGTCTACCACCGCGAAACCTGAAGAAGCCCTCAAGGCGGGAACAAATCCCGGGGCGTCCGGATCGGCTGGCATCCTCCTTGACAAGGACCCGGCAAGGACAAAGAATGACGGTGAGGGGAAACCCGGCTCCACGGGAAGCAAGGGGCTGGAACGAAAAGGGCGAAAAGGACCGGTCATGAGCCGAAAAGACAAGGAAAAGGAATACCGGGGCTTCGAGCAGGGGCCCATAAGGCCGCCCAGCGAGGCGGCGAGCCTCCTGATACGCGTCACCCGGAACTGCCCCTGGAACCGCTGCACCTTCTGCCCGGTCTACAAGGGCGCGGATTTTTCCCTGAGGCCTGTGGAGCACGTTGTAAGCGACGTGGACGCCGTGGCCGGGAGCCTGGCCGAAATCCTGCGGCTGGCCCAAGCGCCCGGGGGCCTCACCCGCGACGGAGTGGCCGCCCTCATGGAGCGCCTCGCCCCCCACGAACGGCCCGCCTTCTCCGCCGCCCTCAACTGGTACGCCGCCGGCATGGAGTCGGTCTTCCTGCAGGACGCCAACAGCCTCATCGTCAAGCCCGCCGGCCTCGTAAGCGTCCTTTCCCACGTAAAAAAGCGCTTCCCCTGGGTGCGGCGCATAACCTCCTACGCAAGGAGCCACACCGTGGCCCGCATCGCGCCGGAGGACCTGGCCGCCATCCGGGAGGCGGGCCTTACCCGCATCCACATCGGCATGGAGTCGGGCTCCGACCGGGTGCTTGCGATGGTGAAAAAGGGCTCCACCAAGGCCGACCACGTGAAGGCCGGGCAAAGGGTCAAGGCCGCGGGAATCGAGCTTTCCGAGTACGTGATGCCCGGCCTGGGCGGACGGGAGCTTTCCAGCGAGCACGCGACAGAAACCGCCGACGCCCTTAACCAGATCGGCCCGGACTTCATCCGGCTTCGGACCCTGGCCGTCTCGCCCGGAACGCCCCTTGCGGAGGCCCGGGAAAAAGGGGCCTTCACCCGCGCCTCAGAGGTGGAGACGGCCCAGGAGATACTCCTTTTCCTGGAAAAGCTCACCGCCGCCGGGGCGTACCTGGCCTCCGACCACATCCTGAATCTTTTCGAGGATCTGGAGGGGCGGCTTCCCGAGGCCAAGCCCGCCATGCTGGAATCCGTCCGCTCCTTCCTGGCGCTCCCTCCGGCCGCGCGCACCCTCTACCAGGTGGGCCGCCGCATGGGGCTTTTCCGGGGACTCGCGGACATGGCCGACCCGAACCTGGCCGCCCGCGCCCGGGCCGTGGTGGAACACCTTTCCATCACACCCGAAAATGTGGATGACACGATCTATCGCATCATGCAGCAATTCATTTAAAAGGCCGTCCACAAGCGCGATCCGCGTGCGTTCTCGCTTCGCCTCGCGGCTCATCGCTTGTGATCGGCCTTTCCGTAGCGGATTTCTCACTGGATTGTGAGCAACGTGGCGACAAACCTGCCATTCGAAGGCCCGGACGCGCGGCCCGGGCTTTACGTCCACGTGCCTTTTTGCCTTGCGAAGTGCCCCTACTGCGCCTTCCACTCGGTGACGGACACGGGCCTTCTGGGCGAGTACGCGGCGGCCCTTTTTTCCGAGATGGAAAAGGCGGCCGGGGCCTTCGCTTTCCGGGACTTCGACACCGTCTACCTCGGCGGCGGCACCCCCTCGCTCCTTCCCCCCGGCGTGGTGGAGGCTATCCTCTCCCGGGCCGCGCGCCTTTTCGGGCTTCACCCCGGCGCATCCGTCACCCTGGAGGCCAATCCGGGCACGGTGGACCGGAAGCGGCTCGCCGCTTTCCGCGCCGCCGGGGTCAATCGGGTAAACTTCGGAGTCCAGTCCTTCCGGGACGAAAACCTGCGCTTCCTGGGGCGCATACATTCGGCCGACGAGGCCCGCCGGGCGCTTTCCGCCGCCCGGGACGCGGGATTTACGAGTCCCGGCCTCGATCTCATGTACGGGCTGCCGGGCCAGGACATCGACGCGTGGCTTTCGGACCTTTCCGAGGCCGTATCCCACGCGCCCGGGCACATCTCCGCCTACATCCTGTCCTTCGAGGAGGGAACGCGCCTTTCCCGCGACCGCGACGCGGGCCGCCTCAAGCCCGCCACGGAGGAGCGGCAGGCGGAGCTTTTCGCCGCCACCCACGAGTTTCTCGCGGAGCGCGGGTTTCTCCACTACGAGGTCTCCAACTTCGCGGCCGGGCCGGGCTCGATTTCCCGCCACAACACCAAGTATTGGAACGGCGCGCCCTACCTGGGGCTCGGCCCCTCGGCCCACTCCTACGACGGCCGCTCGCGCTGGTGGAACGCCGAGCTTCCCGGCTACCTTGCGGCGGCGCGGGAGGGAAGGCTCCCGGTTTCCGGCCGGGAGGAGCCGTCACGCCCGGAGCGCATCCTGGAGGCCCTGTTCCTGGGCCTCCGCCAGTCTTCGGGGATCGATCCCGCCGCCTTCACGTCAGCCTTCGGCCCGCGAGCCTTCTCGATCCTGGCACCGGCTTTTTCGCGCCTGGCGGACGAGGGACTCCTTTCACTCTCGGATGGCCGCTATCGTCCCACGGTTTCCGGGATGCTGGTGGCCGACGGCATGGCGCGCCATCTGGCGGGAATCTTGGAGGAAGAAGGGCGATAGGCCTTGCGGGGGCTCGGCGCCCCACGCAAGGCCCAGCCCTGTCACGGCGCGACGCCGGAAAGCTTGGCGCGGTCCGAAATCTTCTGGCGGATGCGGGAAAGCGCGGCGTTGACGGCGGCGACGGGGCGCCGGGTGGCGGAGTCGGCCTGCTGGTAATAGGCCTGGGCCTGGTCCAGATCGCCGGAAAGCTCGGCGCAGACGCCCAAGAGGTACGGGAGGGCGTAGCCCTCCTTGTGGCTCGCGTAGGCGGCCTGGAACAGGGGCTGGGCGCGGTCGGGACGGCTTTCCTTGAGCCACTTGACGCCCTCGTCGATGCGGTCCTTGACGTCGCCGCTCATCTTGGAGTCGTCGCGGTCCAAAAGCTCGATGCTAAGCTCGACGGTGTAAGGAGCCATCATGAGGCGGAACTGGGAGAGCACCTGGCTCCTGGCCTTGTCGCTCAAGGCCTGCCGGGTTTCCAGCCCGCCCCGCTCGCCCTCGCACCACCTGGAAGAGGCCTGCGCGGAAAGGGTCTCGGAGCCGGCTATGCGGCCGGTTTCCACCTCCACCACCTTGAAGGTGAACTCGTAGCTCACCTGGCGCTCCCGGCAAGAGACCTTCTTCTGCTCCCAGCGGACGCATTTGCCGTCCTTGTCGCGCTGGGCGCAGTTGGTGCGGTCCTCGGTGAAATGCCTCATTTCCTCCTTGCCGCCGTTGGTGACGCCCCAGACCATGCCCTGGGCGCCGATGAGGCTCCCCACGGCGGCGGCGGATTTCTCGTCCACCATGCCGGAGAGGGACAGCTTCTGCTCCGCCGCGATCCGCTCCAGCTCGTTGCGCTCGATGACCTGGAAGTAAGGTTGCCCGTTCACGCGGATGCCGACCAGGAGGGCCTCCACCTGGGCCGTCAGGCTTTCGCCGTCCGGCCCGCTTATGGGAAGAACCGCGATGCGCCGCAGGCGCGAGGCCTCGTAGGCCTTGGCCGGCACCAGGGCCTGGGTCTTGATCTGGGGCCGGCAGGCGGAGAAAACGAAAAATCCGAGCGCAAGGACGGCGAAGGCCGCGGCAAGGGGCGCGAAATGGGGCGTTTTCCGTTTCATGGCGATTTCCCTATCTTGGGGCGAGATGGATGGGGCTCCGGGCGGAAGACGGCGCTTTTTTCTTTTTATACCAAGGGCGCGGAATATTTCAAGGCATCGGGCCCGCGTCACGATCCCGGCGCAATGCCCGCCCGGAGGATTGGAAAAAGGATTTTCATTCGGCTTCAAGCTGGGATAAAACCCCTTTGGAGGCCCGAGGCGGCCTTCGCGCAGGGCTTGCAACGCGGGTGGAAGAAGGCCGGTTGATCATGAGCGCAAAAAACCTGGTTGCGGAGTTTGTGCGGGACCTGGCTGCCTCCCCGTCCTTCGGGCACCAGCTGGTCCATTCCAGGGTGCTGCCGGCCAGGAAGGCCCGCTTTGCCGCAACCGAGCGGCCCTGGGACCCGGCCGTGGCGGGGCTCCTTGAGAGCATGGGGATAAAGCGCCTCTACGCGCACCAGGCCCGCGCCATGGACGAGGCACGCTCTGGCCGGAGCGTCGCCGTGGCCACCGCCACCGCAAGCGGCAAGACCCTCATTTACAACCTGCCGGTCATGGAGGCCGTGGCCCGGGATCCCGAGGCCCGGGCGCTCTATCTCTTTCCCCTGAAAGCCCTGGCCCAGGACCAGTTGAAGACCTTCGAGGCCCTGGCTTCGGAGGTGGCGGGCGCAAGCCCTTCGGCCGCCATATACGACGGCGACACCAAGGACGCCATGCGCCGCCGCATCCGCGCGCATCCGCCCAACGCGCTCCTCACGAACCCCGAGATGCTGCACCTGGCCCTTCTTCCCTACCACGGCTCCTGGGCCGGCTTCTTCTCGAAGCTGCGCTACATCGTGGTGGACGAGATGCACACCTACCGGGGCGTCCTGGGCACCCACATGGCCTGGGTCTTCCGGCGGCTCAAAAGAATCTGCGACTTCTACGGCGCAAGCCCCACCTTCGTCCTATGCTCGGCCACCATAGGAAACCCCGGCGAGCTGGCCGAAAGGCTCACGGGCTCCCCCGTGACCCTTGTGGAGGAAGACGGCTCCGCCGCCGGCAAGAAGCACCTCCTCTTCGTGAACCCCGACCACTCCATGCCGCGCGCGGCCATCATCCTGCTGAAAGCGGCCCTGAAGCGCGGGGTTCGGACCATAGTCTACACCCAGAGCCGGAAGCTCGCCGAGCTTCTGGCCCTCTGGACCGCGGACCGGGCCAAGCGGAACGCCGAAAAGATATGCGCCTACCGGGCCGGGTACCTCCCCGAGGAGCGCCGCGACATCGAAAACCGCCTGGCCGCAGGCGACCTCCTGGCCGTGGTCTCCACGAGCGCCCTGGAGCTTGGAATCGACATCGGAAACCTGGACCTGTGCCTTTTGGCGGGCTACCCGGGCACCGTGATGGCCACGCTCCAGCGGGGCGGCAGGGTGGGACGGAAGCTAAACGACTCCGCCGTGATCCTGGTGGCGGGCGAGGACGCCCTGGACCAGTACTTCATGCAGAACCCCGAGGATTTTTTCGCTCGCGGCGCGGAAAGCGCGGTCATCAACCCCGAAAACCCGGTCATCGCGGCCCGGCACGTGGAGTGCGCGGCGGCGGAGCTGGCCCTTTCGGAAGGCGAGCCCTTCCTTGCCGATCCAGTGGCGCGGGCCGCCGCAGAGGGGCTCTCGCGCGCGGGTAGGCTCCTCCGGGACCGGGAGGGGCTACGGCTTCACCCGGCGCGCAAATCCCCCCACCGCGAGCTGGATCTGCGGGGCGCTGGCGACCAGTACCGCATCCTCCACCTTTCCCGCGAGGGCGAGGATGACGGGCTTTCCGGCCGCACCATCGGGCACCTGGACGGCTACCGGGTCTTCCGGGAGGCCCATCCAGGCGCGGTGTACCTGCACCAGGGCAAGACCTTCCTGGTGAAGGACCTGGACATCCCGGGCCGCACGGCCGGGGTGGCCCAGGCGCGCCTCGACTACTACACCCGCCCGCGCGGGGAGAAGGATACGGAAATCCTCGCGGTCAGCGGCGAAAAGAACGTGTTCGGGGCCAGGGTGGCCCTGGGGCGCTTGAAGGTCACCGACCGGGTGACTGGCTTCGAAAAAAGGCTCGTACGGGGCGGAAGGAGCCTCGGGGTGACACCCCTCGACCTTCCGCCCTCCGTGTTCGAGACCCGGGGCCTTTGGATCGAGATACCCAAGCCGGTGGAGGCGGCGATAACGGAAAAAAAGCTCCACTTCATGGGCGGCATCCACGCCTTGGAGCACGCGGCCATAGGCATCCTTCCCCTGGTGGTCATGTGCGACCGAAACGATCTGGGCGGCATCTCCACGCCTCTCCACCCGCAGGTGGGCGGGCCGGCCGTCTTCATCTACGATGCCGTGCCGGGCGGCGTGGGCTTGGCGGACCTGGCGTTCCGGCGCGCGGAGGAGCTTCTCGAAAAAACCCGGCGGGTCATAGAAAGCTGCAGGTGCGCGCTGGGATGCCCCTCCTGCGTCCATTCACCCAAGTGCGGCTCGGGAAACCGCCCCATCGATAAAAGGGCGAGCCTCGAAATCCTCTCCCTGATCCGGGAAGGCAGGCCCCCCGAGCCGCGACGCGCGCCGATAGTGCTGGCGCGCCCTCCGGAGCCCGGCCCGGAAGCGATCTTTCCCGCCGCAAGCGCGCCGGAGGCCGAGGGCCCCCTTTCCATCTTCCTGGCGGGCGTGGCGGCCGCCGCCCCGCGCAAGGCCTCGCCGCCCGACGACTTCGCGGCCGATCCCTTCGACCAAGGCCATGCAGGGCCGGAGGAACGGGAAGCCGTCCCGATACGGCCGCCGAGGCCCCCCTCGCGGCTGCTCCCCCGCTACGGGGTCCTGGACGTGGAGACCCGCCGCAGCGCCCTCGAGGTGGGCGGCTGGCACAGGGCCGACCTCATGGGGGTCTCCGTGGCCATCCTTTACGACTCGGGCCGTGACGAGTTCCTCTCCTTCCGCCAGGAGGAGATAGGGGAACTGGTCCGGCGCCTGGCCGCCTTCGAGCTTGTGGTGGGCTTCAACATCCTTCGATTCGACTACCTGGTCCTTTCCGGGCAGTTCCCCTACAAGTACCGCTTACTCCCCACCCTGGACATGCTGGCGGAGGTCCACAAGACCCTTGGCTACAGGCTCTCCCTTAACACCCTGGCCAAGGCGACCCTGGGGGCCGAGAAGTCGGCGGACGGCGAAAAGGCCCTGGAGTGGTGGAAGGAGGGCCGCGTGGAGGAGATAGCGGCCTATTGCCGGCAGGACGTGGCCGTGACCCGCGACCTCTTCCTCTACGGCCGCCAGCACGGGCATCTTCTTTTCACCAACAAGGCGAAAAGCGTGGTCCGGGTGCCTGTTTCATGGTAACGGCCCCAGGCGACCGGAAAGCGCGATCCGCGGTGTCAGACTTCACGGAGCGGCTCGCTCACGTACTATATGTACGCTCGCTCGCGCACCGTTCGTCTTCCTTGCGGCTCATCGCTTTCCGGCCGCCTGGGACGCTCCGCCGGGGAGCGGACGCCCCCCGCATTTTTGCCTTGCACATCAGACGCGCCCTGTAATACCAAGAACCCTCACCAAAATCGTCCGAAGGGATCACTTTCATGGAATTATTCGATCTGGCGCGTCATTTCGTGGAGATACTCCTGCACTTAGACAAGTACCTTGGCCAGGTGATCCGCGATTACGGCGCGTGGACCAACCTCATCCTCTTCGTCATCGTGTTCTGCGAGACGGGCCTCGTGGTGACGCCCATACTTCCTGGCGACTCGCTCCTTTTCGCGGCCGGAACCTTCGCGGCCCGGGGCGACCTATCCCTCGGTCTTCTTTTGGCCCTCATAGGCTTCGCGGCGGTGGCGGGGGACGCCACCAACTACATGGTGGGATACCTCTTAGGGCCCCGCATGAACCCGGAGGGCGGGCGATTCATCAAGAAGAAGTACCTTGACCGCACCCACCGCTTTTACGAGAAGTACGGCAAGATGACCATCATCCTGGCGCGCTTCGTGCCCATCGTGCGCACCTTCGCGCCCTTCCTGGCCGGTGTGGGCGCCATGCGTTACATGGAGTTCGCGGCCTACAACGTGGTGGGCGGGCTCTGCTGGGTCTCGCTCTTTCTCGTTGGCGGCTATCTTTTCGGGAACATGGCGGTTGTTCAGAACAACTTCAGCTTCGTCATCATGGGGATAATTCTGGTTTCGGTCATGCCCATCGCGGTGGAGTACTTCAAGCACCGGCGCGAGGAGGCCGCCCGCAACGGCCGCGGATAGCGGTTATGGAAAAAAGATAGAGAAAGGGCATAAAAGAGTTGACAAGCCCGCGGGGTGGATGTAACAAGCGGGCTCCGTTCGGGGTGAAGGGCGGCCGGTTCCACGCCGGGATCGCCGGGCGGTTTGCAGC
>JAKAGN010000066.1 GCA_021815525.1 Deltaproteobacteria bacterium | reverse complement strand
CCTGCGGGGGGGAGCCCTCCCCCCGCCCCCCCCTCCCCTTCCCCTTTCTAAAAGGCCCGGGGGCCCAAAGCATGAAAATGGCCCGCCCCCGGACCCCCGTTATGGCTTAAGCGTGCTGCGCACGCTCCGCAAGATCATAGAGGGCTTCGCATCGCTCCGCCCGCCCTTCGCTATCGGAGAAGAAAAGATGGGACCGGCGCGGCGTTATCGGCACGCCTGCCCGGCCCCCTCCACTCGGAGAAAGAAATCCGAAAGATGATCTATTTTTTCCCCCGTCAGGCGGGCTGAAAGCGATGAGCCGCAAGGAACGCGAGAAGCGAACAAGGGAGCGTACTCATGTACGTGACCGCCATTCGCTTCGAAGAGTGACACCGCGGATCGCGCTTTCAGCCGGCCTGATCCGAAAACTCGCCGTTCTCGTATATGACCTTGGAGCCGCCCGTGGAGAAAAGCGCGGTGACGCACTTGCGCTCGGTGTTGACGAGGTCCCAGTGCAGCGCCGAGTCGTTGAAGCCCAGGTTCTGGCGGGCCTTGGGCGTGAGGGTCCTGGGATCGCCCGCGTAGGTGTCGGCGTAGGAGGAACCCAGGGCCAGGTGGCAGTTGCCGAAGCGGCCGCCGTAGTTCTCGTCGAAGAGGGTGCTGGCCATGAAGCGGCAGATGCGGGAGAAGCGCCGGTCCGTAAGGGAGAACTCCCCAACCCGGGATGCGCCCTTGTCCATGGCGATCTGCTCCTTGAGGAACTGCTCGCCCTCCTGGGCCGTGGCCTTGCGCACCACCCCCTTCTCGAAAACGAGGGTGGCGCCTTCGACGTAGTTCCCGAAGCGGTAGGAGGGCTGGTCCGCGAAGTAGACCCCCTCGGTGCCCCGGAAGTCCGGCGAGAGGAAGACCTCGAAGGAGGGGATGTTGTGGCCCGAGACCCCGGCCCAGCGCCGGTCCTTGCCCACGGTGACGGTGAGGTCCGTGCGGGAGCTTTCGACCCGCAGGCTCTTGACGGGAAGGGCGTTCAGCCAGGCCTTCAGGTCACGCACCCTTTCGTAGACCTCCTTCCAGCGGGCCACCGGGTCCTCGCGGTCCAGGTAGCAGGCGGCCGCCCACTGGCGGGTGTAGGCGGAAAGGCTGGTGCGGGCCTGGCGGGCCAGCTCCCTGGTGGGCACGATCCCCAGGGTCCAGCCGAAGGAGCCGTCCTGCTCGCGGCGGTCCAGGATGTCGCGGAGGGGTTTCCGGGAAAGCGAAAAGGCCGAAAGCTTCTCGGGCGGGGCCTCCTTGAGGTGGGTCAGGGACTCGGGGGCGTTGAGATAGATGGAGCCGTTCAGGCCCTCGCACAGCTCGCGCTCGCCCGGGGGCTGGAAGCCGGCCTGGTCCTCGTCGGCAAGGCAGAAAAACTGGCGCTCCAGCGTGGGGGTGGGCATGAGCCGGAGAACCGGGTTGAAGCCAAGGGCCAGTATCCGCTCCTGGAGCACCTCGGCCACGGGAAGGGCCGGGAGATCGAAGCGCACCAGGATGACGTCCCCCCTCTCGAAGGGCTGGTTGCGGGCGGTGAAAAGCCCCCAAAGGAGCACGTCGGCGTAGCGTTCCCTTACTTCCTGGCTGAGCATGGAGCCTCCTTCCGGATGGCGTTGACGTGTATTCGATTTTACCGGCCCGCGCCCGGGCCGGACTTTTTTCTTTTCGAGGAGCTTAGCTACCAGATACCGGAACGGGTTTCAACCGCTCCACGGCATTTTCGAGGAAAACTTGACGATATTGGGGCTTCTTGCTATAATTTCAAGATATGGCATCAATAATGGCCCCATGACAAGGCCGCCTTCCGAAGTCCGCCCAAGAAGGCCTTCACCCCCGGGGGAGCGTCCATGCCCGAATTCCTGAAGCGCCTTTTCCGCGTGAGCCCGCTCACCCTCACGTTTCTCATCATCGTCATCGGGATCGCGGCCTACCTCTCCCATCTGTCGTTCCTGGACCTGGTGGAACTCAAGACCGTTGACCTTCGCTTCAAGTTCCGGGGCGAGCGGCCGGTGGGACCCGAGGTGGTCATAGCGGCCATAGACGAGCAGAGCCTGAAGGAGCAGGGCAAGTGGATCTGGCCCCGGGCCAAGCTGGCGCGCATGATAACGAACCTCTCCAACGCCGGCGCCTCGGTGGTGGCGCTGGACATCGGCTTCCTGGAGCCCGACCCCAACAACACGGCCTCCGCCGTGGCCGCGGCCGAGGCGCTGGTGAAGGGAAGCGGCGCGGTCGCCCCCGCCGTCGAAGCCGGCCTGGCGCGCCTCAAGGCCGCGGGGGACAACGACCAGATACTGGCCGACGCCATCCGCGGATCCAAGGCCAAGGTGGTTCTGGGCTACTTCTTCCAGATGGACCGCCGGGAGCTGGGCCGCCTGAACAAAAGCGAAATCGACGCCCAGGTCGAAAACGCCCGCTCCTCCCGTTTCCAGCAGATACACGAGACCAAGGAGGGCCGCAAGTTCACCGGCCTCCGAACCGCCGTAATGCCCACGGCCAACATCAGAAAGATCGCCGAAACCACCGACTACTCCGGCTACTTCAACATGGTGCCCGACAAGGACGGCACGGTGCGCTGGATGCCGCTGGTCATCCGCTGCGAGGGCTTCTTCCACGCGCCCCTGGCCCTGATGGCGGTTAGGGCCTTTCGTCACGACGAGCTTTCGCTTGACGTGGAGGACTACGGCGTATCGAAGCTCATGGCGGGAAAAGAGGCCGTTCCCGTGAACGAAAGCGGGCACCTTCTCATCAACTACCGGGGCGGCAAGGGATCCTTTCCCTATATTTCGGTCACGGACATCATCGAAAACCGCGTGCCCAAAGAAAGGCTGGCCGGCAAGATAGTCCTGGTGGGCGCCACGGCGGTGGGCATATTCGACCTTCGGGTCACGCCCTTCTCGGAGATATACCCGGGGCTCGAGATCCACGCCAACGTGGTGGACAACATCCTTCACAAGGACTTCCTGTGGCGGCCCAACTGGGCCACGCTCTTCGACCTTCTGGCCCTCGTCATCCTGGCCGGGCTCGTGGGCTTCTTCGTGCCGCGCTGGAGCTTTTTCCCGGGCGCGCTCCTCACCCTGGGCCTCTTCGGCTTCTACCTCCTCCTGTGCCAGTTCCTCTTCTCCCGCGAGGGGCTGCTTCTGAACCTCCTCTACCCGTCCTCCGCCATCCTCATGACCTACGTGGCCATGACCGCCTACAAGTACGTCACGGAGGAGGCCCAGAAGCGCTTCATAAGGGGCGCGTTTTCCACTTATCTCTCGCCATCGGTGGTCTCCGAGATAATCAAGAACCCCGAAAAGCTGGCCTTAGGCGGCGAGGAGCGGGAGATAACGGCGTTTTTCTCCGACGTGCAGGGCTTCACCTCCATCTCCGAGCGCCTCTCGGCCCACGATCTCGTGGCGCTTCTAAACGAGTTTCTGACGGAGATGTCGAACGTGATCCTGGAGGAAAAGGGCACGGTTGACAAGTACGAGGGCGACGCCATCATCGCCTTCTTCGGGGCCCCGAACGACCTTCCGGACCACGCGGCCCGGGCCTGCGTGGCCTGCGTCAAGATGCAGAAGCGCCTGAAGGAGCTGAGGCGAAAGCTCAAGGCCGAGGGAAGGCCGGAGCTTCACATGCGCATAGGCTTGAACACCGGCCGCGCCGTGGTGGGCAACATGGGCTCGGCCATGCGCATGGACTACACCATGATGGGCGACACTGTGAACACGGCCGCACGCCTGGAGGGCGTCAACAAGGTCTACGGCACCTACGTCATGATCTCCGAGTCCACCTACCGGGACGCCAGCCACGTAATAGCGGTCCGGGAGCTGGACAAGGTGATGGTGGTGGGCAAGGGCGAGCCAGTGGCGGTGTACGAGGTGCTGGGCCTGCCCGGCGAGGTGGCCCCGGCCCAGACCGAGGCCAACCGCCACTACGCCAAGGGGCTTGCGGCCTACCGCGCCCGGAAGTGGGACGAGGCATCGGCCCATTTCAAGGACGCCCTGGCCGCGCTTCCCGAGGACGGCGCGAGCCTTACCATGTTTCAGCGCTGCGAAACCTATAAAAACTCGCCCCCTCCCCCCAACTGGAACGGGGCCCACGTCATGAAAAGCAAATAAGCCCGTCTAAAAACGCGAACTGCTTCGTTGCGCTTCAAAGCCAAGTTCGGTCACGTACAAAAGAGTACGCTCCCTCATTGGCTTGAAGCCTAGCCTTGCATTTCATCGTTTTTATCCGGGCCTCACAGCGCACCGCTTCAAACGGGCCGATTTGGAATTGAAAAGGGCTATAAGCGCCATGAATAAAAAAAGCTTGCTGACGGCGGTTCTCCTGGCGGCGGCCTTCGCGGCGGCCGCAAGCCTCGCGGCCCAGCCCAAGGGCGGCGCGGCCGGCACCCTGTCCTTCTACACGGGCGAGGTCTCGGTGTTCTCGAAGGGGGCCTGGCGCAAGGCCGCCCTCGACGCCCCGATCTTTCAGGGCGACAGCATAAAGACCGGCGCCGACTCCACCGCCGAGGTCTCCCTTTCGGACGGCTCCATACTCCGCATGGGGCCGGGCGGCCAGCACCGCATCGACAAGGCCAGCTTCGCCGGCAAGGGCCGGGTGGTGAACGTGTTCACCTCCGCCGGCCGCCTGTGGGTGAACGCCAGGAGCGCCGTGGGCCGCAACGCGGAGTTCAAGGTCTCCACCGACAAGGCCGTGTGCGCCATAAGGGGCACGGTCTTCGACGTGAACGCCGAGGCGCAGGGCGTCACCATCTCGGTTTTCCAGGGCAAGGTGGAGACCTGGTCGGCCATCGTCGCCCGCAAGGGCGCGGAATCGGGAAAGCCCGGCAGGGTTTCGGCGCCCACCCCGGTGCCGGGCCCCACGCCCGTCGCGCCCCCAACGCCGGTGACCGAGGCTAGGTGGGTGGAGATAGTCTCGGCCATGCAGCGCATATCCGTGGACGCGAAGGGCGGCTTCGCCCGCTCCGACATCCCGCCCTCCGTGGAGAGCATGGACGAGTGGGTGAGGTGGAACCGCGACCGCGACCGCGCGGCCCGCCCCGAGCCCGGCAAGTAGAGCCATAAAAAGGATCCCCCGCACCCGAATGGAGCGCATCGGCCCAATCCGCCTCTCCCGGCG
The DNA here is from genome assembly GCA_021815525.1 of Deltaproteobacteria bacterium. Lineage (GTDB taxonomy): Bacteria > Desulfobacterota > Desulfobacteria > Desulfobacterales > Desulfatibacillaceae > JACRLG01. The sequence goes on along the minus strand of JAKAGN010000066.1, from coordinate 4,661 downwards.
CCTTGCCACGGTACTGGGGCTCGCCATACTTGGCTACGGCCTGCTCTTCGTCTCCATCGTGTCCAAGGGGGTCTTCTTCAACATGGTGACCCAGCTGGACAACGCCCTCTACGGGCAGTTCCTGGCGAGCCGGATAAGGCTTTCGGCGGGCGATCCGCTCAAGCCCTGCGACGTGGTCATAGCGGGAATAGACGACCGGTCCCTGAAGACTCTGGGGGCATACAACCCGGAGGTCTACCGCATGTACCACGTGGCGGCCCTCCGCTACCTTCTTTCGGGAAATCCCCGGGCCGTTGTGTACGACATCCTCTTCGCCGACCCCCACCCGGACCCGGCCGTGGACCGGGCCCTGGGTGAGGCCATGAGGAAGGGCAGGGTCTTCGCATCCCACTTCGCGGCGAGCGAGGACTACGCCGGGGCCATATTCGACAAGGGAGCCTACCCCAATCTAGCGCCCGTGGCCGGCCGCTGCGTGCGGGAGGGCGGCTTCTTCCCCATGGTGGGCCCCGTGTACTCGGCCCTTTCAGGCTTCGGGATCGCCAACGCCTACGCCGACACCGACGGCGTGCTACGGAAGCTCCCCGCGGTCTTCAACGTGTACGGGAAGGTATTTCCCACCGTGGCCATCGAGGTCTACCGGAGTCTTAACGGCGTCCCCCGGGAGGCGGTGCGCTACACCGGGGGGGAGCTCCACGTGGGAAGCCGGGCCATACCGGTGGACGCCGACATGCGGACGCGGATACCCCTTATCGAGGACGAGTACAGGATCCGGCAGGTGTCCTTCTCGGATCTGGTGCGGCAAAGGGTTCCGGCGGAGTATTTCAGGGACAAGGTGGTGTTCGTGGCGGCCACGGCCACGGGGCTGGGGGACAACAAGCTGGTGCCGGTCTACGGCTACATCCCCGGGGTGAAGATCCACGCCAACCTCTTCCTGGCGCTGGAAAAGAACCGCATGGTGGACGAGTTCACCCAGAGGACCTATTACATCCTCCTGGCCCTGGCCTCGCTTTTCTACACGTTCATCTTCTACAACAAGAGGCCCGGGGACGGCTTTTTCACGCGGATCGCAAAGAAGGCGGGCCGCCGGGTGGTGCCCCTCTGGCTGGAAAAGGGCTTCAACCTGCGCTTCCGCCGCTTCCAGGCGGCCCTCGACCGCTTCGCCCCTTATTACTCCTGGCTCAGGAAAAGCTATGTCCTGCGCTTTTCCGTCATATTGTTCCAGCGGACGCGATCGAGGGTCCAGACGCTCCTCTTCCAGCTCCTGGTCCTTTACGTGGCGCTTTTTCTTTCCTTCCAGTACGGCGACTTTTTCGTGAAACCCACGGCCCTCATGATACAGGTGCTTCTGGCCTACATCATCGCGGGGGAGTTCAAGGACGTGGAAACTGCCCTTGCCCGGGAGGCGGCCCCATGAGCCCGCTTCCCGGCCGGGGGCGCAAGGAGCGGCCCATGCCCGGCAAAAGGCGAATCCTCATCCTGGGGCTTTTTCTGGCGGTCCTCGTGCTTCCGGCCTGCGCCGGAGCAGGGGCCAAGGCCAAGGCCATCGCCGCCAAGTTCGGCGGAACCTACGAGACGGCCCCATCCCTCGAAAAGAAGAAACCCAGGACCATCGCCGTGCTTCCCTTCGAGGACTCCTCGGGGAGCAAGGAGGGCGCGGCCGTGGTGCGGAGGGGCTTCTACAACCACTTCTCGTCCCTCAATTACCAGGACATGGAGTTCTTCCGCATCGACCAGCTCCTGGCCATGAACGGCCTGGCGGACCCCAAGGCCCTGGCCCAGGCCACGCCCCAGAGGCTCGGAGAGATACTGAAGGTGGACGCCGTGGTGCGGGGCAAGGTCTCGGACTTCGACAAGCTCTTCGCGGTCATCTACTCGGACGTGGCGGTGGGGGCCGAGGTGGAGATGCTGGACACCAAAACCGGCGAGAAGCTCTGGTCCGCAAGGCACACGGTCCACTACCGGGCGGGCGGAATACCCACCAGCATCGGCGGACTCATCGGCACCGTTTTCTCCACGGCCATGAACGTGCGGGACATCCAGCTCTTCCGCGCCTGCGACGACCTTTTCAGGGACATGGTGAAGACCATCCCCGAGCCCGCGGCGGGCGAGGCCAGGCGGCCCCCGGAGATAACGCTTCTCGTCGACGACACGGGTGGAAAGCCCAGGAAAGCCGGTGACCGCATCCAGGTGGGCCTCCGCGGGACCCCCAACATGACGGCCTGGGCGGTTTTCGGCGAGGACAAGCTGAAGTTCCCCCTGGAGGAGAAGGAGCCAGGGGAGTATATCGGCGTCTACACCGTGCGGCCCGGGGACAACATCGAGGACGCGCTCGTCACGGGCCATCTTTCCGACCCCGCCGGAAACGAGTCCTCCTGGGTGGCCCCCCTGGGAAGCATCACCCTGGACACCACGCCGCCCGCAGCGCCCACGGGCCTTTCCGCCACCGGCAGGGACGGCGGGATACTCCTCAAGTGGAACAGGAACGCCGAGGCGGACCTCGCCGCATACCGCGTGTACGAAAGCTCGACGCCCCTGACGGGCTTCGCGCCCCTTTCCGACACCGAGTTTTCCCGCCTGGACGTCAAGGACCGCCCCAACTTCGCGGCCCGCTACTACAAGGTGACGGCCCTCGACCGCGCCGGCAACGAGAGCAGGCCTTCCGCCGTGACCGAGGGCGTGGCCGTGGCCCCCGGGCCGACCCGCGTATCCGGGGCCATCAACGCCGACACCGTGTGGCGGGCCGGGGCCGGGCCCTACGTTCTGGACGGGGAGGTCACCGTGGGGCCGGACGCCACGCTCCTGATCCAGCCCGGCACACAGGTGGTCTCGAAGGGCGGGGCGCTGGTGGTGAAGGGCCGGCTCGACGCCCCGGGCACGGCCGAGGAGATCATCGTCTTCTCCGGCGAGGCGGGCGCATCCTGGAAGGGCATCGTCTTCGACGGCGCCGGCGCGCGGCCGAGCGCCCTGGTCCGCTGCCGCGTCTCCGGCGCGGAGGCCGCCGTCACCTGCCTTTCGGCCTCGCCCGGAATCACGGCCTGCGAGATCGAGCGGAACGAAACGGGCCTTAGGGCTTCGGGCTCCTTTTCCCATCCCCGGGTGCGTGAAAGCGTGATCCGGGCGAACCGCGGCGCGGGGGTCCTGGTGGAAAAGGGCGCGGCCCCGGAAATATCGCAAACCACCATAACCGCCAACTCGGGCTGCGGCATAAGGGCCGAGGACGGAGCGGCGTCCGTTTCCGGCAACGACATCCACGACAACGCGCCCTTCGACGTGGCCGGGCCCCGGGAGGGCAAGCCCGTTTCGGCCTCCGGAAACTTCTGGGGCACGGCCGATCCCAAGGAGGTGCTGCGCCGCATCTCGGGCCGGGTGCTTCTGGAAAGCATCCTGGATGCGCCACGGCCCGCGGGAAAGGAAAAGTCCTTTCCCGTGCTTCCAAGCCGGGTCCCGGCCCGCATCGCAAAGGACGCCTTCTTGCTTTTGGCCGAAAGCCCGTATAGAATGTCGGGCGAAGTGATCCTGGAAGGCGGAGCGCTTTTGGTGATACAACCGGGAGTCGAGATCCGCTACGAGTCCGGGGCGTCCCTCAAGGTGACGGACGGCGCGGTGTGGGCGAGGGGCACGAGGGAAGCTCCCATCCGCTTCTCCAGCGCCGCGGCCAGCCCCGGCGCGGGGGACTACGTGGCTGCGGCGCAGCTTTCGTCATACGCGGCGAGCTTCTTCGAGTACTGCGTGGTGCGCCACGCGGCCACGGGCTTCAACGTGGAGGCCGGGGAGCCGGACATCGTGCGCTGCCACATAAGCATGTGCAGCCAGAGGGGAATCCGGACGGCCAACGACGCGGCCCCCAGGATCCTCTACTCCACCATCGAGGACTGCCGGGGAAGCGGCGGGATCGAGTGCCTTGGGGTCTCCCACCCCCGCATAGCCAATTGCAACATAACGGGAAACGCCGTGGGCCTGCAGGCCATGACCTCCATCGAAATAACGGCCACCGACAACTGGTGGGGAACGGGCGCTCCCGACTCCGCCGTGATCTGGGGCGAAAACGTGAAGTTTTCCCCCTGGCTTCCGGCGCCCTCGCCCGAGGCCTTCAAGGCCCCGTGAGGGGACCGCGCGAAAGAAGCGGCAAAAAAGGGAAGGAAACGAGGAAGGGGAACGCGGGCGGCCCGGAAGGGAACGGCGGCCCGTTCATCCGGGAAAATCCCGCTTCCGCCTTCAAACCGACGCACACCTTTTCAAGGAGGAACCCATGAAGATGCGGAATCTTACGTTGGCAGCGGTCACGTTTGCGGCCCTTTGCGGCCTCTGTTTCCTGGCCGGTTCCGCCGTGGGGGCGGACGACAGCCCCTTCGTGCAGGACGTGGCCGGCAAGGGCCGGATCGACTGGTCCCAGGGCTTCGTGGAGGCCGTCGGCATAGGCTCCCCCCCGGAGAAGTACTACGGCAAGCCCCAGGCCCGGCCCATGGCCCTGCGCGCCGCCACCGTGGACGCCTACCGCAACCTCCTCGAGGTGGTCAAGGGCGTCCAGCTTTCCAGCCAGACCACGGTCGAGGACTCGGTGGCCACCAGCGACATCATCAAGACCCAGGTTGAGGGCATGGTGAAGGGCGCCCGCGTGGTGAAGCGGGAGTACCTCTCCGACGGCACAGTGGCGGTCACCG
>JAKAGN010000065.1 GCA_021815525.1 Deltaproteobacteria bacterium | reverse complement strand
GATCTCGTCCAGAGGCACCTTAAGGGCGTCCAGGTGCTTCTCGAAATACTGGGCCGCAAGCCTCGTTGGTCCGTAGTAGGCAAGCTTGCCTCCCACATCCACGATGGCCAGGTGATCGATCATGGCCAGGACCTTCTTCCCCGGCTGATGGATGGTGAGGAGGATGGTGCGGCCCTGGTCCGCCAGCTTCCGAAGAAGACTCATCACCGTCCTGGCGTCCTTGGACGAAAGTGAGGAGGTGGGCTCGTCCAGGAACAGGAGACCCGGCGAGGACAGGAGTTCGAGACCGATGTTAACGCGCTTCCTCTGCCCCCCCGAGAGCCCCCTCTTCCTGGCCGTGCCGATGATGTCGTCCGCCTGGGCCGAAAGCCCCATGTCAGCGATCACGTTTTCGACGAGGCGCCGGATATCCGCCTCGGAAGCCTCGCCCAGCTTGAGCCGCGCCGCAGCGGTGAAGCATTCCCGGACCGTGAGATCCCCGTGGAGGAGGTCTTCCTGGGGCACGTAGCCTATCCTCGCCTTGAAAGCCTCGTAGTTCCGGTAAAGGGAAACCCCGTTAAAGAGGACCTCGCCGCTGTCGGGCGGCGTATAGCCCGCTAGCGTGGTGAGAAGGCTCGTTTTGCCGCTGCCGCTGGGCCCCATGATGGCCACGATCTCCCCGGCCGCGACACTCAAGGAAAAGCTGTCCAGCACCTTGACGATGCGTTTGTCCGAAAGCCTCACCCGCCGTTCGAGGGAAACCGCGTCCAACGTGACGCCGCCCTCGGCCCACTGCGTTTCGGCGAGGTCGAGCCCGGCCTCCACACGGCCGAAAACTATGGTGTCGGACGGATTGAGAGGCCGCGCCTCCGTGATCTTCTGGCCGTTCACGAAGGTGCCGTTCGAGCTATCGAGGTCCTCCACGAGATAGCCCGCGCCCTGGCGGAAGATTCTAGCGTGGCGCGCCGAAACCGAGGGGTCGGAGATGACCACATCGTTAGCGGGATCGCGCCCCACCGAAATCTCGCGCCCCGAAACCGGGATTGGGCCAGCCGCCACCTTCGCGCGGCCGGCCAGGCGCAGCACCGAGATGGGCCCGGATTTCTCGGCGGCCGTCTGCCAGGGCACGGCCACCGGCCCCAGCCTCAAGTTCCGGCGCAGCGAGAGTGGAACCCGAGTTTTCGGGGGGATGCGCTCGTCGTCCAGGTAGGTGCCGTTGGCGCTTCCCAAGTCCTCCACGAAAAGCCGGCCGCCGCTCGCATCTATAACGGCATGGTCCCATGAAACGGTGGGGTTGTTGACCCTGACGTGGGAATCGGGATTCCGGCCTATGGTTAGCCTGTGAGGCTCGGACACAAGGGCCGGAATCCGGCCGCTGACCAGGGACAGGATTTGGGGATGGTCCCAGGGAAAAGGCAAGTTGGCCACGTGAACCTGGTCACGAAAGGAAAAATCGCCTTCCGAAACCCGTTCGCCGTTGATGAAAATCCCGTTGGTGCTTTGCAGATCCGAAATGGAAAAGCGTCCTCCCTGGTATTTAACCTTGGCGTGGCGCTCGGAAACCACGGGCGAGTTCATCACGATGCCGTTTGCCTTGCCGCTTCCGATGGTCACGGAATCCGCAGCAGGCCCCGGCTTCCCGGTCTGAGTTTTTCCGCAGTTCTGGCAGAAACTGGAGTTTTCGGGAGTCTTTTTTCCGCAATTGGCGCAGGTCACGTCCATGTTAGCTTTTTCCCTGGTCTGTTGGCCCTCGTCGCTTCGCCTTGTTTTTCCTCCGGATTGTCGCCGGGGCCTTTGCAAGGTTTTCCCCGCCGGACTTCCTCCCCGAAGTTCCACCAGCGGCAGTATCCGGTTTCACGGCTGCGGCTCGGCCGTGTTGGTTCCGGGAACGGACGCGGCGCTAGCGGCCTTTCTCCCATTGGTTCTCGCAGGGCTTCTTGGAGGTCTCTGCGCCTGCTCCTTCCGGGAGGCCCCGGGACCCGACCTGGCGGCTGAAGCTCCCTTGCCCGTGGCGGCGCCCGTATCCTTTCCAGCGCCAGGGGGGCTTGCCTTCACATCCTTGGGGGGAGCCTCGTCCAAGGCTTTCCGGAGCTGGCTCGAAACAGGCTCCTTTTGCTTGGCGGGCTGAAAAAACCTGATATATACCCCCAGGCAAAGCGCGCCTATGAGCAACCCGGAAATCAGTCCCAGGACAAAGGCCGAAAGGAGCAGCCTCTTTTTTCCTCCCGCAGCCGCCTTCCCGGGCCGGGCCGGAAGCTGACGCGGCTCCTCCCAGGGCTTGGCTGGCGCTGGAGGCTGGGCTTCCGCCTCGGGCTTCGGCGTGGCGCCTTCATGTCGCTTGGCTGCGCCCTCCCTTCTTGCCTCGGCCTTGCGCGTTATCCTTATGACCTGGATGGTTATGTTGTCATAGTCGTCGCGCCCGCGCGACTTGGCGAGGTCCACGAGATCGATGCATGCGTCCTGGGCGCTGGCGGCCGAGGCGCAGCAGGACGCCAGATCCTCGTCACCGACAAGCTCCCAAAGCCCGTCCGAGCAGAGAAGAAAGGTGTCCCCGTCCTCTATGGCGCGGGGAGACTCGGAAAGCTCGGGGTGGATGGGGCTTTCCATTCCAAGGGCCTGCAGGATGGCGTTCCTGTTGGGATGCGAAAGGGCCTCGGATGGGGTCAGCTGGCCTATGGAGACGAGGCTTTGCACCAGGGAATGGTCGCGCGTCTTCATGACGAGCTTTCCGCTGTTGAAAAGGTAAAGCCTGCTGTCGCCCACGTGAGCGCACCAAGCGGTCTCCTCGGAAGTGATGAGGAGGACCACGCAGGTGGCGCCCATGCCGCGATATTCGGGCGACTGCCCGGCCTGGCGCTGGATCTCCCCGTGAGCCGCTTCTATGCAGTCCATGAGCAGCTGCCGGGGCTCCTCTTGGGGGCTTTCGAGGAAGCGGGCCTTGATGGCCGAGACCGCCGCGAGGGACGCCACCTCCCCTCCGGCGTGCCCCCCCATGCCATCGGAAAGAATGAAGATGGAACTCGTGTCCGTTGCGTAGTAGGCGTGGTAGTCCTCGTTCTTCTCCCTGCCGCCGGCGTCGCTCAAGTTTCCTACATCTATGAAGAAACGGCGTGTTTCGATCATGGACTTTTTCCCGGAAAGGGGGTGAGCCGCTTATGTTGTGCGGCCTTCAAAGACGAGAACCGTCTGGCCCAGGCGGATTTTTTGTCCCGAGTGAAGGGCGTGGGGGCTTCTCACCATCACGTTGCCCAAAAAGGTGCCGTTCCGGGAGCCCATGTCCATGATCCGGAACACGCCGCCGTCGCGGACGATCTTGGCGTGGATCAGGGATACCCCGGCGTCGGAGAGGTCCAGCCCCGTTTCAGGGTCGCGGCCCAGTAGAAGCTCCGCCTCCACGATGGGAAAGACCCGGCCCGCGAGGGGCCCTTCCAGAACCGTAAGCCAAGCCTCCGCGTAGGCGGGCTCCGAAAAGGCCCGCTCCGAGCCGCGCATCATCCTCGTTACGCGCGGCTCGGGGGAGGCGGCTTCCACCGGGGGTGGAAGATGCTCCCGGGCCGATCCGGTCTCCGGGCCCCCGCCGGGATGAGCCGGAAGGCCCGGCGAAGGAGCATCGTCCCCATCGGCCCTTTCCTCCAGGACGGCAGGGGAGCCGGGATGGGGTCCGGCCTCCAGCGCCGCGCTTCTGCGCCTCCTCCTTGCGACGATCGCCGCAAGGAGGAGAATGAGCAGGATGAGAAAAGCGGCCGGGATCAGGAATAAGCGGAGGCGGCCGGAATCGAAGATGCCCGCGCCTCCGCGCCCCCTCTTTGCGGCCCCGCCCGAGGCGGTCGCGGGCGCTGCCTCGGAAGGGACAGACTTCTTGAATCCTCCCCGGGGCAGGGCCGTCACGTCGCCCCCCGCCCTTCCCAGCTCGGCCCTCTTCTGCGAATCAACGAGGAGAATTTCGAAGGGTTGCGGCCTGCCGTCCGCCGCGGCCCGGCTCTCCCATGTCACGAGGTACTGCGCCCGGACAAGGGCCATGGCGTTTTGATAGGCGGGCATCACGTCCTCGGCGGTATTGGCGTGGACATAGAGGCCGCCGGTCAGGTCCGCCAGGCGCTCCAGGTTCGCAAGGTGGCTTAGGTCCGCGTCCTTGGCGAGCCCCACTGCGAAGACGAGGACATTTTCCGCTCTCGCCTTTGCGATGCAGTCGTCCAGGGTGTATGCCCTTCCCTCGTCGTGGCCGTCGGAGGTCACAAAAAGCGCCTTGAGGCCCTTCCCGTCGTCGGCGGGGAAGCGGGAAAGGGCCTCGAAGACGGCCCGGAAAAGCTCCGTCTTGCCCGGGCGCAGGGCAAGCTCCACCTTCTGGATCTCGCCCTTAACCACGCCGGGGTCGTTCGAAAAGGCGGAGAATATGCAGGAATCATAGAAGGTTCCCACGCTCACCCGGTCCCTAGGGCTCATGTCGTCGGAAAGCGCGAGTGCGGCCTTTCTGCTCTCCGTGAAGGGCGCGCCCTTCATGGAGGGGCTCACGTCCATCAAGACCACGATGTCGAGGCCTCGGCCGGAGGCGGAGTAGGTGGAAAGCGAGGCGGGCTTGACCATCCCCGATGGCTCCGAGACGCGGAAGTCGTCCAGGGCAAGCCCCGTGACGGGCCGGCCCGCGGCGTCCGCCACCGAGACAGCGGCCTCCACGCGGGGAAACGCGGCCGTGTCCACCCGGGAGATCCGGAGGCCAAGGGCAAGGGCGGGCGAAAGGGACGCGAGAAAAAGGAGCGCCGCGGCCAAAAGCGCCCGGGGCGCGCGGGAGGGGCGGGGCCTCGAGTCCACCCGGGAAGCGCTGGGCCTCGTTTTCATGCCTTCACCGGGCCTTCTAAGAGCTTCACCAGGAACTCCACGTCCCCGGCCACCACCCGGTCGCCGTCGCAGATCTCCGCGCTTTCGTTGGGATTGAGCATGCGCTGGTTCACGAAGGTGCCGTTGGTGGACTCCTTGTCGGTGACGTAGAGCTTCCCCGCCCTGTAGAGGAAGTTCAAGTGCTGGCCGGAGACGGTGTCCCGCGGCACCACGATGTCGTTTTCCGCGTCGGCCCCGAGGGTGGTCTTCCCCTCCAGGATGCGGAAGTCGAGGCCCTCAGGAGCCTGGTTGAAGGTCACGGCCCAGCCCACCAGCTTGCGGGCGGAGGCCGCCTTTCCGCCGCGGCCCACAAGGTGCGTGCTGCGCCCGGCCGCGGCCTTCTCCGGCGCGGGCTTGGCCCCGGGCCGCAGCACCTGTTCCATCATCTCGGGGCTTACGGGAACGGTGCCCTCCTTGGGGGGCTTCACGGCGTTGACGCGGGCGCAGACCTCGCAGACGTCGCCCTCCATGAGGTGCCCCTCGGGGCAGACTCTCTGGGTGCGGAAGGAGTGCCCGCAGCTGGTGCAGAACCGGGCCTCGGGCTTGTTGGCAAACTTGCAATCGGGATTGGGGCAGATTTTCATTGCGCGTGGTCCTTGTAAGGCGAAAGATTTCATGGGACTAAGGGCCTGTCATTGTCCGGCGGTCTTTGTTACCGGTATTCTTTGGGGACGGCTCTGCCACTCTCCCGTCACGTAATCCTTCACCATCTCTTCCACGGTGACATGATCCATGGTGATTTCCGTCACCAGGGCGTTGGTTCTGCCTATGCGTACGCCCTTGGTGATGGCGTAACCCTTTTTTGTTGATGGATCCGACACCATCGCCATGTAAGCCCCCGCACGCGAAACTATGACTGCGACCAGCTTCAGCTGTCGCCAGTCATAGTTCGGCAAAATGGACGGCGGCGTCCCCGGCGGCAGGGGAGGCGGGCCTTCCACGGCATTTCCCTTGCCCGCCCTGGCGACTTTTGGGGCTTTTTTCCGCGCTGGAGCGTTAAAAGGGTCGACCTTGCCGGCAGGGTTGAAGGAATAAGATGATGTATCGGCGGGCTCAGGAAGCCTGCCTCCCGCAAGCAGCTTGCCGGGCACCGGTCGTTCCGCCTCTTTGACGGGCAAAGAGGCGGATACCTTTTTGCCCGTTGGCGAGCAGGCCACGCGGAAGCCGAGGTCCATGAGCCCTTCACTTGGCGGATTCCCGGCGCGGCAGGCCGACCGTCCCCGCCACGCTCCGTCATGCCATGAACCGCCGCGGGTTACGCGGACCGAGCCGAAAGCATTGCCTTCCGGGTCGATATGCTGTCCTTTTATATAATAATCAGTGTCATATATATCCGCGCACCATTCCCAAACGTTTCCGTGCATGTCATACAGGCCCCATGCATTGGGTTGCATGTTAGCCGCCGGATGAGTCCTTCTTCTTGAGTTTTTGCTGAACCAGCCATACGCATCCGGCGATTTCCCCGAATTTCCGAAGAAATAAGCCGTTTGTGAACCAGCACGGCAGGCGTACTCCCACTCCGCCTCGGTGGGCAGGCGGTAGCCCTTGCCTGGATCTCCGTCATTCAGCTTGCGCAAAAATTCCTGGCAATCGTCCCAGGAAACCTGCTCCACGGGACAATCGTCGCCGCAAGAGGAAAATGCGGAAGGATTGTTCCCCATCACCGCCTTCCACTGCCCTTGGGTGACCTCCGTTGTCCCGATGTAGAAGCCCTTGGTGAGGGTCACCTGGTGCTGGGTCTCGTCCAAGTTCCGCTCCGGCTCGGATTTGGGGCTTCCCATCATGAATGTCCCAGGCGGGCAGTACACGAATGCCATCCCTAGGCTGTTGGTGAACTTGGCTTCGGACATCGGAGCAGACGATGGCGCCGATGTCGAGGGCTGTTCCGGCAGCGGCAACGTTGATATTCTTATCCTTGCGCCACCTTTCCCCGGCGCGGCCGGGCTTTCCTTTTTGACCATGAAAAGCCATGCCCCCATGCCCGCCCCGGTCAATAGCAGCACGAGCAGAATAAAATAAGCCACTGCGCCCCGCCTTTTTCCCCCGGCCGGGGCTTTAAGCGCGATGCCCGGCCCGGGCTCGGGTTTCGGCTCCGGCCTCGGCGGGGGTTCGGGTCTTGGTTGGGGCTTGGGCGTGGGCCTCGGCGAGCCGCCGCCTTGGGTCCCGAAAAGGATTGTCCGCCATTCGGGAATGCTCTGGGGCCTGCTGTCGGGATGAAAGGCGAGGCCGGCCATTATGCCCGCCAGGAAGCGGCCCCTGTAGCCGTGCTCGGCCGGGCTTTCCAGGCTGTCCCTTACCGACCTCAGGGTGGCCACTGGCGGGTCCATGCCGGTCACCATGAAATACCAGGTGGCGGCCAGCGAATAGACGTCCGAGCAGGGCTGCGTGTCCTGGCTGTGGTAGTTCTCTATGGGCGAGTATCCGTCCTTCACCGCGGGAACGAAGCTGGAGCCGCGGCGGGCCGGGGCGGTCTCGCGGCTGATCCTGGCCGAGGCCCCGAAATCTATCAGGACCGCCCGGTCGCGGCCGTCCTCGCCCGTGACGCATATGAGGTTGTCGGGCGAGATGTCCCGGTGCACGATTCCATGCCGGTGGATGATCTCCAGGGCGTCCAGGACGCCTCCCAGGAGCTTCTCCAGCTCGTCGTCGTCCCCGGCGCGGCTTCCCAGCTTCCCGCGGTAACGGAAGAGATCGGGGCCCTCCAGGTACTCCATCACGAGATAGACCGAGTTGTTTTCCTCGAAGTAATCGAAAACCGTGACGATGTTGGGGTGCCGGATCTTGGCCAGCTTCACGGCTTCCTTCAGGAGCCATATCTTGCCCTGCTCGAAGACCTGGTTCTCGTCTCCGCTCCGGGGCCGTATGTTAGTGGAGTTTGGGTCGCGTTCAGCATCCCTGGCGGGAAAATACTCCTTGATGGCCACCTCGCGGCCCAGCTTCTCGTCCTGGGCCTTGTAGGTTATGCCGAAGCCGCCCTGCCCCAGCTTCGTGATTATCCGGCAACGGCCCGCCCATAGCCTCGATCCCGGCGGCAGGGCCTGGGCCTTGGGGCCGGGGCCGGACGAGGCGGCGAAGGGGTTTCCGCACTCGGCGCAGAAGCGGGCGTCATCGGGGTTCACATGGCCGCAGCTATGGCAGGGCTTCTGGCTCAAGGTTTCGTTCCGCGTGTCCTGTCAGCTTCACGCAATGGGCGTAATATCATCGATTCATGCCGGAAAATGCCGGTTTTGTCAAAGCGCTCACTGGGCAAGCGAGCGCGCCAGGCGGAAGCCGGCGCTGTTGGACAGATCGGCCGGAGCGTCCCAGTTCCGGCAGGCCGACCGGCAAGCCTTGGCGAAATGCACCCATGAACCTCCTCGTTTCACGCGGCTTGATCCGGCGTCGGGACCCGCCGGATCGGCAGCTGGAGATTGCGTATAATAGCCGCCTTGATACCAATCATTGCACCACTCGGTGACATTACCCAGCATATCGTACAAGCCCCAGGCGTTGGGCGTCTTTTGGGCCACCACATGCGGTCCGCAATGATCGCAGGATTCCTGCTTTTCCGGCCATGAGGAACACCCGGTCGCCCCTTCGTACGAAGCGCAGGAGTTGCCTCCATACCATGCGATTCCGTAAAGCTCCGGGGCGTTGTTCTGCCCCAGAATGGTGATGGGGCCGGAATAAAGGGCCGTGGTGGTTCCGGCGCGGCAGGCGTACTCCCACTCAGCCTCGGTGGGCAGGCGGTAAAGGGTGGTTCCCTCCTTTTCGTTGAGCTTACGGATAAAGGCCTGGCAGTTGTCCCACGACACGCGGTCCACAGGGCAGTTGTCTCCGCAAGAGGGAAACTCCGAAGGATTGTCGCCCATCACCGCCTTCCACTGCCCCTGGGTGACCTCCGTGGTCCCGATGTAGAAGCCCTTGGTGAGGGTCACCGCGTGTTGGGTCTCGTCCGAACTCCGTCCCGGCTCGGGATCGGGGCTTCCCATCGTGAATGTCCCCGGCGGGCAGTAGATGAAGCTCTGGCCCAGGCTGTTGGATATTTTGGCATCCGGCTCCGGCGGCGAAGCCGGCTCGGGCCTCTTTTCGTCGTCCACCGAACAGGCCACCCGGAATCCGAGGTCGCTGTCCCGTCCGTCCGGCGCATATCTCGTTCGATTCGCCGATCGGCAGTACCCGGCCGTCGTAGGCCACGAGCCGCCGCGAACCACGCGGTATGCGCCCGAATTGTAGCCCACCGGGTCAGCCTTGGGCGAGTTGGCGTAATAGCTGCCACCATACCAATCGCTGCACCATTCAAAGACATTTCCGTGCATGTCGTAAAAACCCCAGGCGTTGGGCGGAAAACTCGCCACCGGCAAGGGCTTTAGCCGGTATTCCCCCGTTGGGCATCCTTCCAAGGGAGAATATCCATTGTAATTTGCCTGGCCTGTCGAGAGGCAAGAACCGAAAGCAAAAGGCTCCGTGCTCCCCGCCCGGCAGGCATACTCCCATTCCGCCTCGGTGGGCAGGCGATAGCGGCCGGTCCCCTCCTTTTCGTTCAGCTTGGTGATGAAGGCCTGGCAGTCCTCCCAGGAAACCCGCTCCACGGGGCAGTCGTCGCCACAGCTCGAAAAACGGGACGGGTTGCTACCCATCAGCGCCTTCCACTGGCCTTGGGTCACCTCCTTGGCGCCCATGTAGAAGCCCTTGGTGAAGGTCACCTGGTGCTGGGTCTCGTCCGAGTCCCGCCCCGGCTCGGACCCGGGGCTGCCCATCATGAAGCTCCCCGGCGGGCAGTACACGAGCGTCATGCCGAGGCTGTTGCTCATCTCCTTGGGAGGTCCAGGATCGGGGGCGGGCGGCGGCGGCACCGCGGCTGTTTCCTTTTTGGCTCCCCCGGAAAACCAGGCTCCGATTGCGCCCAACGTCACCACGAGCAAGATGATGGCGAGACAGCCCAGCAATCGGCCCTTTCCGCTGGCGTCCTTCCCCTTTTCGGCGGCGGTCTTTTCGGGCT
>JAKAGN010000064.1 GCA_021815525.1 Deltaproteobacteria bacterium | reverse complement strand
CCCCCTCCCCCGCGCCCCCTCCCCTATCCCTCCTAAAATTTTCAAATAGTTGCGTTGTCGATGGGGGATATGGCGGGGCTTGCGACAATGATCCAAGCCATCGGAAAGGCCCTTCACCACCCGTAACTGAAAGGTTACCTGCCCTCATTTTTCGTTTGACAGGGCGCCTTCCCCGTTTAAGATACCCGGCGGCTTCGTCGAGATACTGAAAAACCGTCGTGAAAGGGACAACTCGCCATGACAATCATTTGCCTGCTGTTGCCGGTGGCGGCTTACTTCCTTGGATCCGTGGCCTTCGGGGCCGTGCTCTATCGCGCAAGGACCGGCGGCGACATCCGCCTGGTGGGAAGCGGCAACATAGGCGCCACCAACGTGACCCGTAACGCCGGGCTCGCCGCGGGCCTGGCCACCCTGGCCGCGGACATGGCCAAGGGCGCGATCCCGGTGGCCCTGGCGCGCGCCCTGGGCGGGGGGGACTGGCTGGTGGCGCTGACGGCCCTTGGAAGCTTCCTGGGCCACCTTTATCCCGCCTACACCCGCTTCAAGGGCGGCGGCAAGGGCGTGGCAACGGCGGCCGGATGCCTCCTGGCCCTGTCCCCGGTGGCTCTGCTCTGGGCGCTTCTGGCCTTCATCGCGGGGATATTCGCGGCCGGGAGGGTCTCGGTGGGCTCGCTCTGCGGGGCGGCCGTGATGCCGATGGCGGCCTTCGCCCTCACCGGCTCCGTGCCAGCGGGAATCGTCACCCTCGCCATGACGGTGCTGGTCTTCCGCCGCCACGCGGAAAACGTGCGGCGCATAAAGGACGGCACCGAGCCGCGTATCTTCGGCCAACATAAGTAGGCTGCAAGCGGACGCCGATCCGGCCGGGGCCGGAAGGCGCAAAAAACCAAAAAGGGCAAGCCCCCCCTGCGCAACCGGAGGGCTTGCCCTTTTTTATCATGCCAGTCGCTATGCCAGGCCCTCATTTACGGCCCAATGACACAAGGTCTCCGTCCTTTATGCCGAACTCCGCCATGTCCTTGCGGACCTGTTCGGCGAGTTCCTGGTAGCGGGCGGGGTCCATCTTCTCGCCCTTCAAGTGGCTGAGCGCCAGTATGTCGTCCATGGAAAGCCTCTTGCCCGCCCGGAAATCCTCGATGTGCCGCAGCACCTCGTCCAGAAGGTCCGCGGGGTAGAGCTTGCCCTTGGTCCGGCCCCAGACCTCCCGGGTCTTGGCCATGAGCGCCTTCACGTTTTCGGGAGTCATGACGGTCCTCTTGACCCCATACTTCACCATGGAGTCGAGAAAGCGCTCGTTGTCCCGGCGCACCAGGTTGCAGTAGCGCCAGCCGATCACCATGCGCTTGGTGTAGAAGTCGTTCTGGAAGTTGGGGGGAAGCGAGTTCCAGGCGTTCATGGTGATTATGATGGTGGCCGGCGAGTAGCGGATCTTCACAGGGTTCACGTACTGGAGCGTGGAGTAGAGCTGGGCCCCGGCCACCCACACGGCCGGGCCTATGGAGGCCTCGGCCACGCCCTGGCGCACGGCGGCGGGCAGCTCCGGCACGTTGACCGGTATGGGCTCGGCCCCCAGGACCTTCAGCATCTCCGCCTCCATGGGGCCGTACCAGGTGATGAAGCGGCAGCCCTTGAAGGATTCCACGCTGGTGATGGGCTTCTTGGCCGAATATATCTGGTCGAAGTCCTGATCGATCCAGCCTATGAGGAAGTAGCCCCGCCGCGCCATGAGGGTGTCGAAGGTCTTCTCCATCCTGACTCTTACGTAATCCACCTCGAGGTAATTGCGGAAAAGGAAGGGCAGCTCCACCACGGCCATTTCCGGGCAGGCCAGGACCGAGCCCTGGGCCGAAAGGCCCGCGCCCTGGAGCTGGCCGATCTTCATCTTCTGGATGTACTGCTCCTCGTCCCCCATCACGCCGCCCCAGTAAATCTTGACCTTGAGGCTTCCCTTGGTGGTCTTTTCCATCTCGGGAAAGACGAGTTCCTTCATGTGCTTGGCCCACCCTATGCCGTCAGGCGCCAGGGTGGCGGTTTTCCAGAAAAAGCGCGGGGCATCCTTCGCCGAGACCGGAAGGGCCGAGGCCAGAAACAGCAGCACGGCCACGAGGATTTTTTTCATGGGTCCCCCCTCTTTTTGGTGGTGGATGGCATGTGCGGCTACAAACTGACATGTCAGTCTAGGCACATAGAGGAAAAATTCCCCCCAGTCAATGGAATTTTGACTTCAGGGTGTAATCGCGGAGAAAATGACGGGGGAACTTCGATGATTCAAAAAATTTGGAAGCAGGCCACTTATAAAAAGCGCGGGGCACGCGGGTGCATGCCGCCGCCCGGCAAAGCGGTACAGCTGGCGGTCTGGTGAAACTGGCTGGATTTAAAGCCTGAATAAAAACGATGAAGTGCAAGGAACGCGAAAAGCCAATGAGCAAGCGTATTGAAAATACGTGGCGGAATTGGCTTTGAAGCGTGACGCGGCAATTCGCGTTTTTATTCAGGCGTTGGAGCGGTCAGCTGATGGAGGCCAGATACGCCCGGAGGTTCCGCTTGCTCTTTTTGAGGCCGAGCTTTTTCCGGAGGCTGTCCCGGTGGAACTCCACAGCCCTCTTGCTGATGGCCAGAAGCTTCGAGATTTCCTTGCTGGAGGCCCCCATGCGCACCAGGTTCGCCACCTCGATCTCGCGCGGGGTGAGATTGGCGTGCTTGTTGCCTATCTGCCGCATGAAGGGCGCGACAAGCTCCGAGAGGTTGCTCTCTATGACATTGACGTAGACCTTCTGATCCATGTCGAGGTTCGTGCCCTTGAGCCGCCGGACGTACGGCAGAATCAGGTCCTCCACGTTGGCCACGATCCTCTGCTCGAACTTCTTGGCGTCCTCCTTGCTCTGGGAAAGGAGCTGCCGCAGGGCCTCGTTCACCTCCTGGAACTGCCGGACCTTGACCTCCAGCTCCACCTCCTTGTCCTGGACCGTGGAGACCGCCCGGCGCATCTCGTCCATGTCCTTCACGGAGGCCACCACGTGGCTCTCGTTGTGGAGGTAGATGATCTCGCCGGAAAGGAGGCAGGGCCTCTCGCCGCCCCGGAGGACGGCCGAAAACTCAAAGTTGCGGATCCGCTTCTCCCGCTTGAGGGATTCCACGGCCCTTTTCCGCTCATCGGCGTTTTCCACAGGCCTATCTCGGAGATGTTCTTTCCCAAGAGGTCTTCGGGCTCGCTGCCGGTGAGCCGGAAGAAGGCCTGGTTCGCCATCAGGAGCCGTCCGTCATCGAGCGTGAAGAACATGGTCGGGTCGGGAAGCGACATGAAGGTCTTGGTGAGCTTGTCCTCGGTGGCGCGGAGGGTCTCCTCCGTCTGCCGGCGGGCGCTAAGCTCCTGCTCCAGGCGCTGGTTGACCCGTGACAGGTCCGCTCCGCGGCGTAAGGCCGATTCCTCACCCGCCTCGATTTTCTTGGGATTTTCTATGGATGGGCGTCTGGACATGTAGCTGTTCCTCCTTCATCTTCCCCGCGGATTCCTGCCGGCTCATTCCCGGAACCGCAAGCCTCCCCGCAATGTTCGGCGGATCGTCACCCGCCGCCAGGGAAGTTCCGCGGGCATTTTCCCCCTCCTCCCTTCACGCGGAGTCCGCTTTTTCCTTGCGAATAAGCGTCCTAAACCTCTATTAACCACAGCCTTTACGCTTGTCAAACAATTACATGTCATCCCCTGAAAAAATTTTTTTCAACTAATATCAGTTTCAGCCAATATATTACGAGTTATCATCAACGATTAATACAATTAATAAGATAATATATTTTTTAACGCCGGACCACCACGAGCCGAAGAAGCTTACAGAACGCCATTAATAATAACTTTTATCAGGTATGAGACAGTTATTGGGCGACCTGGAATTTCCGTTCGCCATTTGAGCATTGCCTGCGGCCGGAAAGTCCGTTATAAGGAAATCCGCCCCGTTTCACCCGGCCTTTCCCCCAAAAAGGCCGCCCCCACCACCACCAAGAAGGAGCCACTCATGGAAAAAATCACGGTGACGGTTCTGGCTCGGATGAAACAGGAGAAAAAACGCATCTCGGCGATCACCGCCTACGATTACCCCTTCGCCCGCATGGCCGACGAGTGCGGGATCGACCTCATCCTGGTGGGCGATTCCGTGGGCAACGTGGTGCAGGGTGAGTCCTCCACCCTGCCGGTCACGATGGATCAGATGATCTATCATACCCGCATCGTATCCCGCGCCGTCAAGCGCGCCATAGTGGTGGGCGACATGCCCTTCATGAGCTACCAGGCTAGCCGCCGCGACGCCGTCCTGAACGCCGGCCGCTTCCTCAAGGAAGCAGGCGCCGCGGCCGTCAAGCTCGAAGGCGGAGCCGCCGTGTGCGACACCATCCGCGCCATCCGCGACGCCGGAATCCCGGTTCAGGCCCACATAGGCCTCACCCCCCAAAGCGTCCACGTGATGGGCGGCTTCAAGGTCCAGCGCGAGGAGGACCGCCTCCTGGAGGACGCCCGCAAGGTCACCGAGGCCGGAGCCTTCTCCGTGGTCCTCGAGGGCATCCCGGGACCCATCAGCCAGAAAATTTCCGCCTCCATCCCCATCCCCACCATAGGCATAGGCGCGGGCATAGACTGCGACGGCCAGATACTCGTCCTCCACGACATGCTGGGCATCAACGAGGGCCACGTCCCCCGCTTCGCCAAGCGCTACGTGGAAATCGCCAAGATCGCCCGCGAAGGCCTCACCCGCTACCGCGCCGAGGTGGAGGCCGAGGAGTTCCCCGGCCCCGAGCACACCTTCCAGAAATAAAAGCAAAAGCAACGGCGCCTCCGGCGGCCGGGGGAACTGAGTTCCCCCGGACCCCCGCCAGTGGCTACGCGTTGCTGCGCAACGCTCCGCAAGGTTTTGGGCTTCGCATACTGCCGCCCGGCAATTGTCACGCGGAAGAGGGGCCGAACGGCAGGAGTCGTCTCGCAGCTTGGGCTCCCGAACGAAGCCCGCCAAATAGTCTGCACATCAAGCCTGGATAAAAACGATGAAATGCAAGGCGCGCGAACCGAGCGCGACGGGAGCGTACTGTTGTACGTGACCGAGCCGCGAGGTGAAGCGCAACGCAGCAGTTCGCGTTTTTAGACAGGCGCAAGGAGTGAGCAATG
The DNA here is from genome assembly GCA_021815525.1 of Deltaproteobacteria bacterium. Lineage (GTDB taxonomy): Bacteria > Desulfobacterota > Desulfobacteria > Desulfobacterales > Desulfatibacillaceae > JACRLG01. Next base: position 4,691 of record JAKAGN010000064.1, on the reverse strand, counting down.
TCTAAGCCGTCCTTCGCTATAGTGGGATGCGGAACCCTTGGGACCGCCCTGGGGAGGCTTCTTTTCCAGGCCGGCTACCCCGTGGCCGGAGTCGCCAGCCGCTCGCTCTCGTCGGCGGAAAGGGTCGCCCGGGAGCTGGAGACCGATGCTTACGGCACAAGCCCCTGGGAAATCACCAAAAACGCCTCTTTGGTATTCTTGACCACCCCCGACGACGCGGTGGAGGGGGTGTGCCGGAAGATCGCGGAAAACGGCGGCTTCGCTAAGGGCGCGGTGGTGCTCCACTCGAGCGGCGCGCTCTCGTCGGCCATCCTGGAAAGCGCAAGGAAGGCCGGGGCCTTCGCGGGCTCCATGCACCCCATGCAGAGCTTCGCGGGCGCGCGCCCGGGCGTCAACCTGTTCTCTGGAATCCTGGTGACGGTTGAGGGCGACCCCGAGGCCCTGGCCGCCGGTCGCATGGTGGCCGCGGACCTGGGCGCGTTCCACGCCCGCGTCAACGCGGAGGCCAAGGCCCTCTACCACGCGGCGGCGGTGACGGCCTCCAACTACCTGGTGACGCTCCTTTCCATGGCCTTTTCCTTGAACGAGGCGGCGGGTATCGACGCGGAGCAGTCCCTGCGGGGGCTCCTGCCACTGATCCACGGGACCCTGGCCAACATCGAGTCCAAGGGCATACCGGCGGCCCTGACGGGCCCCATCGCGCGGGGGGACGTGGCCACCGTCGAGCGGCATTTGAGCGAGATGGCAGCGCGCCTCCCGGCCCTGGTGCCCCTCTACAAGCGCCTTGGCGCCCACACCGTGCCGCTGGCCAAGGCCAAGGGGGGCCTTACGGAAGAAGCCGCAGAGAAGCTCATGGAGCTTTTCAAGGACTGAGCCGCGGATCGCGTTTTTAATCGGCCTGTTCATATTTCGCTTGCAATCGGGGCCGGTTCCATTAATATATGCCGTTACGATTTTTAATGTGCAAAATTGAACAGCAAAGGGGGTGTGGCAGGTGGCGGAACCAAGTAATCTCGAAGTCAAGGTTTATGACAACGACCTGGAAAAGGCCATGCGCGTTCTCAAGAAGAAAATCCAGAACGACGGCCTGTTTCGGCGGCTCAAGATGAAAAAGGCCTACGAAAAACCCAGCGAGTGCAAGCGCCGCAAGCAGCGCGAAATGCTTCGCCGCATCCGGGCGGCTGCCCGCAAGCGCAGCCGCTGACCCCCGTTTTGCGGAAGTTTTCTCGGCCCGGCATGTACAATGCCGGGCCTTTTTTTTGGCAGCCCGTCTAAAAACGTGAACTGCTGCGTTGCACTTCAAAGCCGAGTTCGGTCACGTACAAAAGAGTACGCTCCCTCATCGGCTTCTCGCGCGCCTTGCATTTCAGCGTTTTTATCCAGGCTGCGCATCGAGCCCTTTTCCAAGGGGCCGTCAGGGGAAAATTCATGAGCCTGGACCAGGACCTCTACTGCGAAAGCTTGAAGGAGCTTTTTTCGCTGGGCCGCTTCGGCATCAAGCTGGGCCTTGAAACCATCACCGCCATGCTGGATGCCGTTGGAAACCCCCAGGAGCGCTTCCGCGCGGTCCATATCGCGGGCACCAACGGCAAGGGCTCGGTGGCGGCGGGCCTCGCCTCGGTGCTTCACCGGGCGGGTTTCCGGGTGGGGGTCTACACCAGCCCGCACCTCGTTAGCATCAACGAGCGCTTTTGCGTGGACGGCCGCCCGGTAACGGACGGGGAGGTGCTGGAAAGCTACCTCGCCCTAAAGAAAACCAAGGGCTTAGACCGCTCCCCCACCTTCTTCGAGTACACCACCGCAATGGCCTTCCGCATGTTCGCGGCGCTCGGCGTGGACTGGGCCGTGGTGGAGACCGGCATGGGCGGCCGCCTGGACGCCACCAACGTCATCCGCCCCGAGCTTTCCGTCATCACCAACATATCGCGCGAGCACCAGTTCTACCTCGGAGGCACCGTGGCCAGGATAGCCGCCGAAAAGGGCGGGATCATCAAGGAGGGCGTCCCTGTGGTGACCGCCGCGCGTCAGAAAAGTGTGGTGGCGGTGCTTTCAAGGATCGGCGAAGAGCGCCGAGCCCCGCTATATCTCCTTGGCCGGGATTTTTCCGCCCGCAGGCGGCGCGACGGCTCCTTCGATTACCGGGGCCTGGGCCAAAGACTTACGGGCGTGGGGAAGGCGCTCCCCGGCGCGCACCAGGTGACCAACGCGGCCCTCGTTATGGCGGCCGCCGAAATCCTCTCCAAAGCGGGCGTAAACATCCCCGAGGAGGCGGTCCGCGCGGGCCTCAAATCCGTGCGCTGGCTAGGGCGGCTTTCGGAGGTCTCCCGGTCCCCCCGGATAATACTCGACGGGGCCCACAACCGGGACGCCATGGGCCGCCTTGCGGCGCACCTCGACCGCAGCACCCCGCCCGCGCGCCTAATCGTTGTGGCGGGCTTCCTTGAGGACAAGCCCTACGCCCGCATGATGGGGGAGCTTGCCGCGCGCTGCCGCAGGATACATCTCACGAGCCCCTCCGTGGACCGGGCCGTGTCCCCGGAGCGGGTATTGGAGCTTTGCCCGGTGCCGGGCGGCAAGGTCCGCGTGGCCGAAAACGTGGCGGAGGCCCTGTCGGCGGCCCTTTCCGAGGCGGGCCTTAACGACACGGTCCTTGTGACCGGCTCCCTCTACATGGTGGGGGAGGCCCTTGTGGCCCTGCGCGAGCGGGGCCTGTGGGACGGGGACTTTCGGCTGTGGGACGATATGGCCTGACAGCCCGTCTAAAAACGCGATACTTTAGCGTTGCGCTTCAAAGCCAATTCCGCCACTTACAGAAAGTACGCTTGCTCATTGGCTTGGAGCCTAGCCTTGCATTTCATCGTTTTTAGCCAGGCTTCGCTGGCGTATCGGGTAGCTGAAAAGCTTCTGTAAAACAAAAGGAAAACGAAAATGACCCTAGCGGCCGATGAAATCGCCGGAAAAATCCGCGAGCGCGCCGAGGATGGAAGGATAACATGCGCGAAAACCTTCGCTCTTGCCCAGGAGCTTGGGATTACGCCCGCCCAGGCGGGAGCTGCCGCCAACGAGGCGGGGATTCGGCTCAACAGATGCCAGCTGGGGCTTTTCGGCTACTACCCCGAAAAGAAGGTGGTGAAGAAGGCGGATTCGGTCTCTCCCGACCTTGCGGCAGCCATCCGCGCGGGGCTTGCGAACGACCGGCTTCCCTGTGCGGTCGCATGGGAGATCGCCTCCCGCATGGACCTCTCCCGCATGGAGGTGGCTTCCGCCTGCGAGTCCCTGGAAATCCGCGTCAAGCCCTGCCAATTGGGGGCCTTCTGACCGGACAAGGCATTATCCGAAAATTCAACTAACGAGGGAGATGAGATGAGAACCGCCGAGATCGTCTGGTACAGCGGCACCGGTCACAGCTACTCCCTTGCGAAGGCCGCGGGGGAATTCCTCGTCTCCAAAGGCCTTGACGTGTCCGTCTCGCCCGCGCGCCAGGCCCTGGGCCGGGCGCTTTCCGCCGACCTCACGCTCCTTGCGTTTCCCGTCTACAACTGGAAACTTCCGCCAGCGATCGCCGATTACGTGAAGGCCCTGCCGAAGGCGGAGTCCCCCAAGCGGGCGCTGGCCGTCGTCACGATGGGCGGGCACGCGGCCAACACACCGTTTTTGCTCCATAAGGCGCTTGCGGCCAAAAACGTCGAGCTTTTCGACCACGCCCTCATCCGCTGCCGCGACTCCTACATCCCCTTCGCCAAGTGGCTTCCCTTCATGGACAAGCGCGGGCTTCCCAACGAGGCGTCCTTCAACGCACTCAGGGACTTTCTTGCGCGGAGCCTTGATCCCGCGGCCAAAAAGCGTAAGCCCTTCTTCAACCCGGTGAACCCGCTCCACTGGATCGGCGCAGGCACGCCCATCGACGGGCCGCTCCTTTTCATGGGGCCGCGCGCCTTCGACAAGGAGGCCTGCCTCGGCTGCGGCTTCTGCCTCACCCTTTGCCCGGCCGGGGCGCTATCCGGAAGCGGCAGCGACCTTACGTGGGACAGGGCCAAGTGCCAGGGCTGCTGCACCTGCATCAACGTGTGTCCCAAGAACGCCTGGCGGCTTCCCCGCTTCGGTGCGGACTTCTACAACAAGGGCCGCAACGTGGCGGAGATGGTGAAAATACTGCGCAAGTCCGGGGGCGAAGGGCGCGACGCCTGAAATTTTATCGCAGCAGAAAGGGACATGATCGGGGCTTGGCCGGGATGACACCGGCCGGCGGGCCTTTTCGCCGCAAACTTTACGCAAGAAAGGTTGTGTTCAAACCTTACTGAAAAATAATGTACGGCCAATCTCCGTGTAATGGTGACCGGAGTATGCTTCCCATCCAGATGAAGGCCCCGTGCGCCCGCCAAGGGGGCTGGACGAGATAAGGGACCGACAACATTTTTTGCGAGAGGCCGCCGTCATGAACACGAAAAAGCTTTTGGGAACCCTTGCGATTGTTTTTGCTTTCTGCCTCATGATGATGGGGGCCACGGCCCACGCCGCCGACAAGCCCGGCCCGGCCAAGGCGCCGGCGGTATCCGCTCCCGGCGCGGCCCCGGCCCCCGCCGCCGGCGTGGCCCCGGCGGGCGCGACGGGAATGTCCCACATGGACATGTCCGCCGCCGCGAAGCCTCACCACGCCCACAAGAAGCACGGCCATCACGCCCACGTGGCCA
>JAKAGN010000063.1 GCA_021815525.1 Deltaproteobacteria bacterium | reverse complement strand
GCAGTACATGACGAACCCGACCGGCGCAGTCTGACACCGCGGATCGCGCGTGCGCTCAACCCACCACCCACACCGCCTTCTCCCGGGCCAGCTGGATCACCTTGTGGCTCACGCGGCCCATGAAGAACTCCTCCACCCTGGAGAGCCCGCGCCGGCCCACCACGATGGTGTCGTAGCCGCCGCGCACGGCCTCGAGGGCGATCTCTCCGGCCCTGCTTTCCACGCCCGCCTTCACGCGGCCCGTTATGACCTCGCGGTTCATGCCGGCCTTTACGAGCCTCCGCGTGGCCTCGTCGATCACCGAGTCCATCTCGCCCTTCACCCGCTCCATCTCCTGGTCGTAGGCGGCGGCCCAATCGTCCTCCTTGGCGCCGTGGAAGATCATGGGGTTCCGGCGCACGTGAAGGAGCATTATCTCCGCGTTGGCCCCGGCCATGACTGCTCCGGCGTACTCCACGGCCTTCATGGCGTTTTCGGAGTTGTCCACGGCGATCAGGACCCTCCGGTTTTCGGGCTGCCCGCCCACGAGCCACAGGGGTATGCCGGCAAGCCGTCCCAGAAGCTTGGCGGCCACGCTTCCCAGGAGGATGTCCTTGATCCGGCTGGTCCCGGTCCGCCCGACCGCCACCGCGTCGTAGCCCGACTGGGCCTCGAAGGCGATGTCGCGGGCCACGCCCACCTTGCGCTCCTCGATCATGATCCGTATCATTTTTTCCGGCAGCCCCCGGGAAACCGCCGCGGCCCGGGCGCGCTCCATGAAGGCCGCGGCCTCCTCCCTCTGCTGGACGCTCCAGGCGTGGTAGGCCGAGACCCGTTCCTTGTATCCCGGGAAATGCTCCATGTCCCAGTAATACTCGGGAATCTTCCCGGAAACGTGAAAGAGCGTCAGATCCATGCTCCCGGGGGGGAGAAGCCCGCCCAGGTAGCGAGCCGCGTCCTCGGCCTGCCGGGAGCCGTCCACGGCCAGCAGAACCTTGATTTTCTTTTCATTCATGGCGCGCTCCTTCGTGTTTTAGATTGAGACGATGTATTTGTTCCAAATTATAATGCATGGCGCGTGCCAGCTTTAAGATGCCTTGCCGTTGGGCCGTTTTTCCGTTTTTTCGCAGGGCGTTTCCGAATCCGCAAATGGACGGACCGGATGTTGCCGTCAAGGAGTTTTACAGTGTGTCAATTTTAAAGTCTGCCCGAAGCTTCCACCGGTTGTCTCACAGGTGAAAAACCAGTTTTTGCTTGCCTTTTGTAGGTAAGGCTGACAAGTAGAAAATCTTGACCGAAACCCCCCTTTCGATGGAACCCGGCGCGCCCATGCTGGACGAGATACCCCACAGAGGTCTGTTCGGCCGCCTCGCCCTGTGGATCGTGGCCGCTGCCCTTGCGCCCCTGGCGGCCCTGTCGGTCCTTTATTATTTCCACCTGGAAAAGACGGCGGGGCAGCGGGCGGCCGGGCATATCGAGGAGCTGGCGGCCGAGCGCGCCGACGCGGTCTCGCTTTTTCTTTCCGAACGCATGAACCTCCTGGCGGTCCTTGCCTCCGTAAGCCCCATCGAGGACCTCTCCTCCCCCGACAGGCTCAAGGATTTCCTGGCCGTACTGAACCACGGAGAAAAGAGCTTCGTGGACCTGGGCCTCATCGACGAGAGCGGAAACCACGCCGCCTATTGCGGCCCATACGCCATCGCCCGCTCCAACTACAAGGACGCCCCCTGGTTCGCCCTGGCCATGTTCCGCGGCAGCCTCGTCTCCGACGCCCTCCTGGGGGTCCGCAAGGTGCCCCACTTCATTCTGGCCGTCAGGAGGGACGAGGGCAAGCGCTCCTTTCTTCTCCGGGCCACCATGGACCCGGCCGCCTTCGAGCGGCTCCTTGCGCCGGTCCGCACCGACGAGACAGGGGACGCCTTCCTGGTGAACGCAGCGGGCGTCTTTCAGACTCCCCCCCGCTTCGGCGGCGCGGTTCTGGAAAGCTCCGGCATAAGCCCCGGAAAAATCCCGCCCGGCGTCACCACGGCGCGCCGGTACACGCGGGATGGCCGCAAGGTTCTGGACGCCTACGCCAAGCTTCCCGCCTGCGGCTGGCTTTTGGTGCTGGAGCGCGACCCGGCCGAGGGCGGCGCGCCCGCCGAAGCGTCCCTTCTCCTGGTGGCGCTGGCCCTTTGCTTTTGCGCCACTGCGCTTTCGGTGGCGGTTTTGGTCCTCGTTTACCGCGCCGCCCGCAGGATCGGCGAGGAGGAGCGCAGCCGGGCCGAGGCCGAGAACAGGGCCTCCCACGGGGCGCGCATGGCGGCTTTGGGGCGCATGGCGGCGGGGATAGCCCACGAGATCAACAACCCCTTGGCGGCCATCGGCAACACGGCCGGGCTCCTGGAGGACCTCGTGGACGAAACCTTCACCGAGGACACGCAAAACGCCCGGGAGTTCCGCGAACATGCCAAGAAGATCGCCTCCCTGGTGGCCCGGGCCGGCGAGATCACCCGGAAGATGCTGGGCTTCGCCCGCAGGATGGAGCCCGCGCTGGACGATCTTTCCGTGAACGAGCTTCTCCGGGAGACGGTCTCTTATCTTGAAAAGGACGCCCTCTACCGCAACATCGAAATCGAGTTCAAGCTGGACGAGACCCTGCCGAAGATCCGCTCGGACCGCTCCCAGCTGCAGCAGGTCTTCCTGACCCTAGTAAACAACGCCATGGATGCGGTGGATACCGGCGGCCACATCTGGATCGAGACCAGGTTCGCGGGAAGCTTCGTGGACGTGATGGTGGGCGACGACGGCCCCGGAATGGACAAGTACACCCTCCAGCACGCCTTCGACCCCTTTTTCACCACCAAGGCGCCGGGCCAGGGCACCGGCCTGGGGCTCTCGGTGGCCTTTTCCATCGTGGAGGGCCTGGGCGGGCGTCTCCTGGCCGCAAGCCTTCCCGGCGAGGGCGCGCGGTTCACGGTGAGGCTGCCGCTTTCGGCGGGCGCCTGAACCGGCGGGCGCTTACATAAACATTTTCAAGGAAACCATCTGCCATGACCATCCGCGCCAAGGAAAAGATGCTTGCACGGCTCATGAACCGCCAGAACGAGCTTCCCGTGCCCCTCACCCCAAGGCTCTGCAAGCTCGTCGCACGGGGGCTTTCCGCTTCCGAGATCGAATTCCTCGTCGCCCTGGGAACCGCGCCCCACACCAAGGAGGAGGCCCGGGCCAAATCGGGGATGCCCGCCGGCGAGTTCGAGCCATTCTTCCGGAACCTCGCCAAGAAGGGCTACGTCTACCGGCCGCGGGTGGAGAACGGCGTGGAGATATTCGAGCTGATGCCCATCGTGGTGGGCTGGCTAGAGATGCAGCTCTGCCACGGCCGCGAGACCGAGAAGGAGAAGGAGTTCGCCCGGGAACTCGAGGGCTTCTTCCGGTCGCTGTCCATCACCAACACCTTTCCTGCGCGGCCCATCGAGAACTTCATCGTGAAGCGCTTCCTGAAGCCCTTCCAGACCATCGCCTCCCCAAGGCCCCTGGAATCCGGCAGGATCGAGGTCAACCGCGACGTCCATTACACGGCAACGCGGGTGGAGACCACCTCCTCGGCCTGCGAGCTGATCGAGCGCCACGCGGCCAATAACTCCGTGGCCCTCATGCACTGCTTCTGCCGGCAGTGGCGCAGGCTCCTGGGGGACAAGTGCCGCTTTGCGATCCGCCCCGAGACCTGCCTCGTGATCGGCGACTTCGCCCGCTACATCGTGGATTACGACTACGGCCGGGCCGTGTCGAAGAAGGAGGCCTTGGACGTCCTGGAGGAGACCGGAAAGGCCGGCGCCGTCCACACCCTCTACCACGAGAGGGACGACGTCGCGCTCGACTACATCGCGGTGTGCAACTGCTGCTGGGATTGCTGCGGGCTTTACGGCGGCCACAACCGCGGGCTTCTGCCCCTTTACTTCCGGAGCGGCTTCGAGGCGCGCGTAACGGACCCGGCCTCCTGCAAGGGCTGCGGAAAGTGCGTGAAGCACTGCCCGGTGAACGCCGTCTCCCTGGTTGAGAAGAAGGCCGTCATCAAAACCCCGATCTGCATCGGCTGCGGCCAGTGCGCCGCAAAATGCCCCACCAACTCCATAAGCCTCGCGGCCAATCCCCGGGACGTCATGGTTCCCATGCCGAAAAAATCGGAGGCCAGGATCAGGATATAGAACTATTCTGTGAAGACGGGGAGGAACTCCCTCATTTCCCGAGGATCCTCAATCGGGCCTCGGTCCAGGGAACGGGAACGGCTCTTTGTTCGTCCAAATCGCGTATCCGGGCCGCGATCTCATCGGCCCAGGCCTTTTCGGCCTCGGGGTCGATCCCTTCATCGAGGCTTTCCAGCAGGCTCCCGGCAAGGGCCGCCCTTGCCTCCCGGGGAAGGCTGAGGGCATCCTTCAATATTTCGGCGGCGTCCTGGGGCATGGCATGAGTCCCTTTCAAAATTGAGCGAAAACATCCCCCCTACACGTATCACGATTTTAGGGCTTAAGACCACACGGCGTCAAGACGATGGACCTTAGTTGGGAACAGTCTTTTCCAATTGAAGGGCATGTTGCATTCTCCTTTTATATATCACCACAATAAGTATGCATATTAAATACTGAATTTCCCATCACTCCCCCTCCGCCGCAAGCCGCGCCGCTTCCTTCTCCTCCGGCGGGGGGCCGGGCTTGGGCGGGCGGGCGGCCAGGATCCGGGTAAGATCCCCCACCATCTTCGCCCGGTGGGTGGCGTAGGCCGAGTCGTTGGCCAAGACCATGTCCAGCTGCCGCGTGTGCATGAGAAGATAGCCCAAAACGATGAGCTTTTCCTCCATCAGGGCCTCGGGGTGGCCCTCCACCCGGGCGAACACGCCGTCGTCCTTGATCTCGGAGCGGAAGCCGAACTCCTCCAGAACATCCGCCACGAAGTGCGCCCGCCGCACGCGCCGGTTGAGGTCCGCGGCCCCTCCCTTGAACTGGAAGCTTGCGTAGTTCTCCCCCTGGCGCGCCGAGACCAGGGCCTCCACGCTGCAGAAATGGAAGCCGAAGCGGGAGGTCAAGCTCACGAAATTCTTGGAGAGCATGAAGTAGTTGCGGTTGGCGTACTGGCTGGGCATGGAGGGGTCCAGGTTGGGGTTGGCGCTGGCCTCCAGGAGCACCGACATGAAGCCCCGCGTGTCCACGGGCGGCGGCCCCTGCCAGGGCTCGGCGTTGATGCCCTCCCACAGGCTCTTGAAGGGAACGGAGACCACGTTCTCCAGGGGCACCAGCTTTCCCGGCACGTCCTTGTCGAAGCCGTCGTCCAAGTTGATGATCCACCACTGCATGGGGACCTTGTAATAAAGCTGTTTGCTGGCCCGCTCGGAAAAATGGTGCTCCCGGCCGAAGGCGAACATCTCCGAGACCGCCTTCTCGTGGCAGAAGCGGGTGATGTCGTGGAGGGTCCGGCAGTTCTTCGGCTTGAAGGCGGGGGCGTCCGGGTCGAGGAGGTTCAAGGGCGCGATCCACTGCACCACGGCCTTTAAGGCCTCAAAGACGGCCGTTCCCTCCATGAGGTTTTTCCGGCCCGCGCGCGCGTTTGAAAGCACCTCCTCCACCCGGCCCCGGTGGATGGCGCATCCGTCGGCGTCCACGGTGACGAGGCCCGCGTTTTCCAGGAGCCCCACCGCGCCCGGAACGCCGAAAAGCGCCGGCACGCCGAACTCCCGGGCCACGTTGGCCAGGTGCCCCGCGAGGCTCCCCTGCTCCGTCACCACGGCCGCTGCCTCGGAAAGGAGCGCCGCCCAGCGCGGCAGGGCCTGCTCGGCCACCAAGACCGCGCCCTTGGGGAAGCGCAGGACGTCGGATGACTTCCGTATGACGAAGACCTCGCCCGCGGCCGCGCCGGGGCTTGCGGTGCCGCCGCCCGATATGATGGCAGAGCCGCTCTCCGGCAGTCCCTTGCGCCCGTTTTCCGCCGTGATCTGCTTCAGGGGCCTGCACTGGAGAAGATAGATGGTGCCGTGCGGCCCCACGGCCCACTCCACGTCCTGGGCCGCGCCGTAGTGGGCCTCCAGGTTGAGCGCGATCCGGGCCAGGGCCGTCACGTGATCGTCGTCAAGGGAAGGCAGGACGCTTTTTTCCTTGCCGGTGAGATCCATGCGGCACACGCCCTCCTCGGGGTAGCACACGAACTTCTGGGCCTTGACGCGGATGTCGCGGCGCGAAATCCTTACGGGATCGCGCGACACCACGAAGGTGTCCGGCGCCACCGAGCCGTCCACCACCGACTTCGGAAGCCCCCACACCGAGTTGATGATGACCGAGTCGTCCTTGGCGTCCAAGGGGTTCCTGGAGTAGGTCACCCCGCTGGAAACCGCGTGCACCATGGCCATGACCCCCACGCACATGGCGACGTCCTCGTCCCTTATCCCGCGGTTCTGGCGATAGACGATGGCGTGCAGGCCGTACTTGGAGGCCACCACCTCCTTGTAGGCGGCGTCCAGGTTGTCCCCCGAGACGTTCAAGACCGAGCGGTACTGGCCAGCGAAGCTGGTGTCCGAGCCGTCCTCCCCAAGGGCGCTGGAGCGGAGCGACACCGTTACGCCCTTGTGCGTCCGCTCCTCAAGCTCAGTGTAAGCTACTGAAATAGCTTTTGAAAGCTCCTCGGGAAGCGGCGTGGAAACGATCAGATTCTGGATTTCGGAGGAAAGGGCGTAGAGGTCTCCAAGGTTTTCGCCCTCCCGGGACTGGAGCCTGCGGTCGATCTCGGCCTGGAGGTTCGTTTCCTCCATGAAGCGCTGGTAGGCCGCGCTGGTCAAGGCGAAGCCGTCCGGCACCGGAAGCTCCAACGCGCCCGCCATCTCGCCCACGTTGGCCATCTTGCTGCCCACAAGCCCCGCCATGTCCCGGCCGATCTCGGAAAGCTGCGCAACCATGCGGTCGCCTTCGGGAAGCCGCTTGGCCGCCAGGGTCTCGTTGATGCCCTCGCGGATCGCCTTCAGGCGCTCGTAAAGCTCCGCGTACTTATCGGGCGCCAGCTCGTCCAAGTTCTTCACGATGGAAAAGACGTTCACCGCAACCGCCGTGGACTGGCTCCGCACGAAGGACATGGAAAAGGAGCGGTCCCCGGAGAGGGCCTTTTCCATTTCGCTCATGATTTCGAGGGCCTTGTTGTTGGCCGAAAGGAGCAGCTTGAAGTGATGGTAGCGGGATGCGAAGGCGGCGCGCAGTTCCGCAAGCTCGTTTTCGCCGAGGCTGCGGTCTCGTTTCTTGCCGGAAAGCCTCGAAATGAGACGGCGGATGGGGCTCATGGGCGTCAGGCGGCCGAGCCCGACCTGGGCGCCACGGGCCGCTCCCTCTTCTCGTTAAGGCGTTTTTTCTTGCAGGCGTCCTGGAGCTTGTAGAGAAGCTCGTCTATGTCCATGGGCTTCATGAGGTAGTCGAAGGCCCCCTTCTCCATGCCCTCCATGGCCACCTCCACGTTGGCGTGGCCCGTGAGCATTATGACCTCCACCAGGGGCCGCAGCCGCTTTATGGCGGAAAGGGTGTCTATGCCGTTCATGCCCGGCATCTTGACGTCCAGTATCACCACGTCCACGGGCTCCTCCTTGAGGACCGCCAGGGCCTCCTCGCCGCTTCCGGCGCCCGAGACGTTCAAGTTTCGCTTCTTCAAGCGTTTCAAGAGGCTGTCGCGGAAATCCGCCTCGTCATCCACTATGAGCACGTCGAAGGTATCCAAGGTGAGCAGTCCCCCTTCCTTTCGCTGTTGCATCCTTTTAACACGGCGGCCCGGAATGGGCAAGGCGCTTGTCGGCCGGAGCGGCCTTGCGGACGGTCTCGCCCCCCTTGAAGGAAACGGGCCTCTTGTGCTAAACGGTAACAGAAACGTTGCGATGCTGGGCGATGTGCGAATTTGTTGGACTTGAAAACCCTACGGAGAGTATAGGGATAGGAAAGGAATCGAAAAAACGCGGGAAAAAGGGGGTCGCATGGGAAAGGTTTCCGAGATTCTCCTGGACGAGGCGGTAAGGCCCCGGGTGATCGAGGACTGCGCGAAGCTCGTCGACGAGGAAGTGGCCGCCAAGAAGGGCGCCACCGGGCTTTTCATAAAGGCGGGCTACAAGAGCTTCAAGACCGTGAAGCCCGGAATCGTGCCGGCCGCCGCCGCGTTCCTTTTGCCCGAGTTCGCGGCGGTGATGGACCGCTACCACGAGCGTTTCCTGGCCGAGGGCCAGCCGGGGCTCTTCGCGGAGTGGCTCTCCTCCCGGGCCGACCAGGTGGCCGAGGACCTCCTTGCCATCACCGACCTTGTGGTGGCCAAATCCGAGGTGACCGGGATAAAGCCCATCTACTCGGGTCTTAGAAAAATCGGAAAGAAAAATGTCGCCGCGGCGGTTCCGGCCATTGGGCGCCTGATCGCCCGCTATACGGCTTAAGCGCCCGTCTAAAAACGCGATCTGCTGTGTTGCGCTTCGCCTCGCGGCTCGGTCACGTGCGAACAGCACGCTCCCTGCGCGCTCGGCTCGCGCTCCTTGCAGCTCATCGTTTTTATCCAGGCTTGAGCCGTGCCTGTTTCGAAGGGCTCTCAAGGGACTTTGTGGAAAGACTTGCGGGGGAGGAACGGAGAACCTTCACGTAAAAAAGGTTCCTGCCTCCCCCGAACCAATTTTAACGATTAAAAACATAAAGTCATGGTTTAACAAACGCAAGATTTTGAAAACGCCAAAGCCTGAACCGCCCGAAGCCCGGGATTGAAAATGAAAAATCCGATTCCTTCCCCCCCCGACTCCCGCGTCGTCCCCGTGGTCCGCTTCGTTGACGGAAAATCGTTGCCCGGCGAGGCCCACCTCATCGAGGAAGCGGTGCTGACGGTGCGCGTCAACGGCGCCGTCCGTTTCAAAGCCGCCCGCACGCCCGGAGACGAGGCGGCCCAGGCCGCGGGCCTGTGCGTGGGCGCGGGGATTCCAATCCGGCCTGAAGACATCAACGTGTGCGCGGATGGAAACACGGTGGAGGTGACCATATCGGACGAGGACGCACGCACTCCGCGGATGTTGTCGCCCGTCACCGGCCCCGGGAAAATCTCGGTGACGGACGTGATTGAAGCCGGAAAGGCCCTCCACGAGGCCCAGGTTCTGCGGCGGAAAACTCAAAGCACCCACGCGGCGCTTCTCTTCGGCGAAAAATTTTCGCTCCTTTCCACGGCCGAGGACGTGAGCCGCCATTCCGCCATTGACAAGGCGCTCGGAAAGGCGTTTTTATCGGGGACGCTTGAAAGTGCCCGGGCCGTCATGCTGACGTGCCGGCAGAACTCAGACGTGATGATAAAAATCGTCCACGCCCGGGTTCCCGTCCTCATCTCCGTGTCGCGGCCCACGGTTTCGGCCCTGGACACGGCCAAGGCCTACGGGCTTTCCGTGATCCTCCTGGGACGCGGGGATGAGGTTGTCGCGTTTTGCGGAGAAGAACGCCTCCTGCCGTGAGCGGCCCCAGGTTCATAATAGCCTCGCTGAGAGGCACAACAAAAGCCTGGATAAAAACGATGATATGCAAGGCGCGCGAACCGAGCGCGATGGGAGCGTACCGTGGTACGTGACCGAGCCGCGAGGTGAAGCGCAACGCCGCAGATCGCGTTTTTAGACGGGCGAACAAAGGAAGTCCCTTGAAACTCATAGCTCCCTCCATCTTATCCTGCGATTTCTCCCGCATGGGCGAGGAAATCCGCGCCGTGGAAAAGGCCGGGGCCGACTGGATACACGTGGACGTCATGGACGGCCGCTTCGTGCCCCAGATAACCATAGGCCCCGAGGTGGTGAAGGCCGCCCGCCGCGTGACCGCGCTTCCCCTGGACGTCCACTTGATGATCCTAGAGCCCGAACGC
>JAKAGN010000062.1 GCA_021815525.1 Deltaproteobacteria bacterium | reverse complement strand
GCCCTTAAGCCCCAGGAGGGCCAGGGCCGCCAGCAAGCCGGCTTCCACGGGGTCCGAGAGGGAGTCCGCGGAAAGGAAGTAGATATTCTTGCCGGTGAAGGGCAGGGCCTGGATGTTGGCGCAGAACATGTAGAAGGCGGCCCAGAAAAGGGTCCAGACAGACATGAGGCCCGCGGCCTCGCCCCCCGTGAAGGCCGAAAAGTCCTCCTTGTCGGCGAAGGGCAGGCGCGCCAGCACCACCATGACCATGAGGAGCCCCATGACGCCCAGCGCCCCGAGCGTTCCCAGCGGGGCCAGCACGTGAACCGCGCTCACGTTGTCGTTCATCTGGGTGTTGGCGAGGGAGGATGTGACCTCCGTGTCCAGGTAGCCCCGGCCGACGAAGCCCTGGGATGCGCAGGCCGAGAGGTTCTCCATCACCATGGCCAGCATGTCGGCCTCGCGGGTTCCGGCCATCCTGACCTCTTCAGGCCGGGAAATCTGCACGAAGCGCAGCTTGTTGTTGTCCGCGCTCACCCATCTTTCGAGAAGCTCCGTGAGCCTTGACGTGTCTGTCCTCGCCCGTTCGAAGTCGGTCCTGGTCCAGCCCGCGAGCCCCGATACCCTCAGCTGGGCTCCCGCGAAAAAGGCCAGGATCACGATCATGGGGATGCACAGCAAAAAGTCCGCAGTGCGCGGGCCGTGCTGCCTCACGAAGTTGATGTAAAGGATATACGGAAGGATCAAGACGAAGACGGCCGCGAGGATGACGGTTATAGCGATGCTCCCGGGGGACGATAACCAGTTCAGCAAGACCTGGAGGTTTTCGAAGGCGAGGGCGAAGAGCCCGAAAAGGGCCGCCAGCAGAAGGAACGCAAGACCCCATCTCCAGCGGGACGGCCGGTTGAGGAAGGCCGCGGCGAAGACGAAGGCCACGGGCGGAGTGTAGACGAATGTCGAGCCCGTATCCCTGCAAAGCAGAGGGATCAGGCCCAGGGCTATGAGGAGGGGCAAGATGAAGCCAAGGGTTGCAAGAAGGAAGGCCCGGTTCTTCCACGCGGGCGCGCCGGCCGCGAAATCATCGGCCCATTTCTTGCGCCGGATGCGGTACGCCTCCCACAAAAGGGCGAAGGAAACGATGACCAAAGGTTCGTACAAGGCGTTCAGCGACAGGAAGCCCACCCTCTCCTTCATGCCGAGGAGAAGGAGGAATATCCGAAGTGCGCAGGTGATGGAGACTATGGTGAGGAACCAGCCGAGCGGCCTCTTGAAGAGCCCGGCCGCTCGGTTTATCAGCCAGCCGCCCACGGCCTTGCGGAGCGGCGTAAAGGCCTGGACGAGCGCTGCCGCCGCCATGAAGCAGCAAAGGGCCATGCGTGGTAAATTCCCGTAGTCCAACTCGGCCAGGAGCAGCCAGCCCGCTATGCCGGCGGCAAGGGAGTGGACGACCTGGGGGGCGATTTCCAGGAACCGGCCCGAAACCCTGGACTGCGTTCCGGTCGGCTCCGTTATTCCGGCCAGGGTCGTAAGGCCCCAGGGAACCAGGGCGAAGGCAAGGATGGACTTGGCCACGGCCGACGAGGCGTCCGGGTCCAGGAGCGCCCCCTCGTAGGCGATGAGCAGGCGGAGCGAAAGGAAGAACTCCACCGCGGAGAGAACCATGAATACGGCCGGCCTCCTCCGGACCTTATAGCCCGATGCCGCGGCAAGTAGCGAGAAGGCCCCCACCAGGATGAAAAGCCCGGCTGGAAGGTTCATGGGGCTTATCCGCATGAGGGCCGTTACCCGGTCCCCCGCCCAGAAGCGGGCGTCCGGGAGAGCGCTGAAGCCCCCCTTGTTGGTGTGAAACACCATCCGGGCCTTGTCCTGGCCGGGATCGGCCTTGACGTTTCCGCGGCCCTGGGGCCGGAAAACGCTCCGGGGAAGCAGTATCCGGCAGAAAAGCTCCTCCTGGAGCTTGCCGCCCGGAAAGGAGAAGTAGGCGACGAGGTCGTCGCGGGGAATGATGCCGTAGTCGAAGCCGCTCGTCGTGATGTGGACCCGCGGTATGGGGCTTCCGGGTTCCTTGCCCGCCCGGGCGAGGGCTTCCATGAGCGCCTTGCGGTCGATGACGGCCACGGCGGGCTTTTTAAGCTCGATGAACAGGGATGGGCCGGCGATTCCGGATGGCGCCGCGCCTTGTTGGGGCTCGTTTTCGGGCGCCCGGTAGGTGACCTTGAACTCCCTTAAGTCCTGGCACCGGGAGAATCCGCCGCCCTTGCGTTCCTCGTCCGGCGCCACGGGGTCCACCCGGAACAGATCGAAGCTGCGGGACATGTTGGGAGGGATGGTGGCCACGATGGAGCGGAAATGCGTCGCGGCCGCCTCCCCTTGGGCCTTCACGCTGATTTTGGGGTCCGTTATGACGAAAAAAAGCGGCCGCTTGAGGAGGTTTTCCCGGAACCCTGCGCCCTTGACGCCTCCGGAGCGGCACAGGAAGCTCGTGATGGGGTTGCCGTCCGGCAGGCTTAGCTCCGGCTGGGCCTGCGCGGTTTCGGTGTATGCTCCGGCGTCGCCCGGCGCCGCGGCCTGCGGGTAACCCCAGCCGGGCGCCGCGTAGTAGCGGACCGGGAATATCCTGGTGTCCGGGGCCCAGTAGGAACGAAGGCACCGGGGCGCGGGAAGTTCCGGGAGCAGGGGAGGGTCCAGCTTGCGGAAGGGAAGCGCGAGGTAGGCCCCGGGGTCCCCGCCGCCGCTGATGCTCCGGAACCGGGGCGTCTGTCCGGGCTCCAGGATCGCTATGGGTACGGATTGGCCGGCGCCGTCGTCGGCCATTACGGTGAGGGGGGCCTTCCCCACGCGGACCGCGTTGGCGAAGGGATACCCGGCATCGTCCGCTTGGTCCCCGTTCGCCGGCCCCCCATCCCCCGCTTTGCCGGCGGCGCCTTTTTTCGAGCCGGAAACGGCGCTTGCATTCCCCACCCGCACGACCGCCGCCACCGCGGACGAGTCATTCTTGAGACTCGCCGTGACGCCCGCTTCCGTGCGGGAAAAGGTGAGAAAGCCGTTGGGGATGCCCTTGACCACTATGTCGTCGTTCGTTTCGTCTCCGCCGACGGTGACGGAGCGCATGTCCAGGGCCGAAAGGTCGTAGCGAAGCGCCTTCAGGCTGATCCGGACGCTTCCGTAATGCCCCCGGCCGGAAAGAAGGACGAGGGCCGCCAGAAGGAAGGGGACCAGGGGCGCGGCCCACAAGACCCCGCCCGGGGTCCGCCCGTTTTTTTCCCGGAAGCCCGATACCCACATGACGGCCAGGCAAAGGGCCAAGACGGCGACCACGGCTCCGGCGCTTGCTTCGGGCACGGCTTATGCCTCCATGTCTCCTGCAGGCGGCGCGTCGCAGGCCGCGTTGTCAGCGGCCGCCTTGGGCCGCCGTATGCCCCTGGTGCGGGATTCGTGGTGGAACCCGCTGTATGTTTCCACGTAGGCCCGTCCAAGCCGCCGGGCCCACCACAAAAAGAATGCGGCCGTCGGGATCAGGGCCAGGAAAAGGAGCCCCGTGGCCCAGCCCACCCACCACGACCATCCCCATGAGTGGGGAAAGTCCCCGGCGGCCCTGGTTTTCTTGAGTCCTTCGGTGCGGCGGACAAATGAGAGGAGCAGCGACGCCTTGTCGCTCTCTCCCTTTTCCATGGCCTTCCCGTACCGGTCGTAGGCTCGGGAGGCCACCTGCTCGCGGACGTCGGCCCACCAGCGTTTCAAGGTGTCGGCGGGGATGCCGGCTTCTTTCAGGTCCCCCATCACCCTGTCGTACTCCAGGGCCACATCCGAGAAGCCTTTTTGCCGGAGGTCGGCCTTCCACTTTCCGATGAAAAGGAAAAGGTCCGCCTCGTCCGCCGATACCGCCCCGTTCAGGTTTTTCCCAGGGGCGCGAAGTAATGGAACGGCATGGAGCCGTCCTGTGCCGCTTCGTAGTAGCGGGCGTAAACCGCCCGGGTTCCCTGCGCCCCGCCAATTTCGGAGCTGGCGGCCACGCGGCCCCCGTCGCCGTTTAGGATGTGGACGAAAAGCGTGAGCCGCATGACGGAGTAACGGGGGTTCCAGGGAAAAGCGGATGCGTCGTCTTCCGGGCCCGCTTCGTTCCTGGCGCTCCTGTACCGGTCGAGGAGCCGGGCGGCCTCCGCATAACGCCCGACGTAACAGAAGATGAGGGCGGTGTTGGAGACCAGAAAGGGGTTGCGGAAAAAGGCGCCGCCTAAAAGCCTCCGGGCCTCGGCGGCGAAGCCGTAGGCGAGAAGGAGGTGCTCGGCGTTCCAGGCCGTATCGTCGCTGCCGCCCTTGTCGTAGAAGTCGTTCCACAGGGCCGAGAAGGGAGGTCGGCCCTCCGCGTCCGCGCCGGGGCCGGGCAGGCCCTCGAACGGCGGGTTTTCGGCGGATGCGTAAAGGAAGGTGTCCCGCCACTGGCAGGAGTCGCCGCTTTTCGCGCGGGGCGCGCGGGAGGGTTTCTCGGAGGGCTGCGGCCGGTTCGCGCAGGCGTGGAATTCGGGAAAGGAGATGCACATGGCCGCAAGGTCGTTCAGGATGGCGGGCGCAAGGTCGCGGGGGGCCTCGTCAAGGGCCGTCATGAGGCTCCTCACCGCCTTGTCCCGGTTCTCCCCGGTTCCGCTCCGCCACAGGGCGTGGCCTAAGGCGTAGGCGGTCAGGGCCGCCCGCCTGCCGTGGGCATTTTTGCCGAGGCAGGCCGAGGCCTTTGTGAGGGCGCCGATCGCGTCCCCCGCATAGTAGCTGGCGGAAATACCCGGGTCGTCCCCCATCAGGGCCAGGACGCCCAGGTTGTAGAGGGGCTCCCAAGACCGGCACCGCTGGGCCGTGGGCCGGGCCGGGCCCTTGCGTTTAGCGGATTTCTTGGCCGGTATGGCCCGGGCCTCGCCGCCGCACTCCGCCGCGACGTCCGTGAGGAGCTCGGCCGCCCGGTTGAACTTGCCGGCAACGGCCGCGGCGTCCGGTTTTTCCTCTTCCCGGGCCGCCGGAGAAACCTCCCGCATGAGGGCCGCCGCCTCGTCGAAGTTCTTGACGCATCCCCTTGAGACCGCCGAGAAATCCAGGGAGTCCCAAGGACGGAAGTCCCGGTAGAAGGGGGGGGGAGGAGCCACCTTGAGGAAGAACTCCCGCTCCGAGGGTGTGGACGCCGGGAAGCCGGGGTCTTCGGCCAGCTCCAGCGCGGCCCTTGCCCGGTCCTGGGCCGCGGCGCTTTCGGAAAAAGGCCGCCAGGCCAGGCGGTTAGCCCAATAAAGCCCGCCAAGCACCGCACCGGTAATGACCAGCGCCGCGAACTGTACGAAAAAAGAGACCTTCCGCGCCGTCATGAAATGGATGCCTCCGATCTCAAGATCATGCTTTTATCCTTCCCCGCGCCGGTTTTCTCGCCCGCGCCGTTTCCGCTTCTCCCGGCCAGCGCCGGGTTTTCGCCCTTCGGCCCGGAGCGGCCGGGAGCATTTCCCCCCGAAAGCCCTTTAACGGCGGCGGACGGCGAGGGCGTCCACCGTTCTTCTCAGCCGTTTGACGGCTTTTCCGCATGGCTCGGGGCTGCGCTTCCCGAAGAACCGCCGGATGTCGTATGCCATTCTCCCCGCGGTCCCCAGGAGCCCGTCCTCCTCCGGCCTTTGCCGGTTCCTGGCCTCGGCCCGGGCCTCGTTTGCGGCAAGGGTTCCGGCCACCCACTCGAAGGCCTCGATGATCCCGTGGTCGGGCCGGGAGTAATCGGGCGTCTCGCCATCCTCATCCGTGTGACCCAGAAATGAGGTGGCGAAGTCAAAGTGGTAGTGGCGGAACTTCTTCCTGATGTCGTTGTAAAGACCTCTGCCATGCTCGTTCTTCTGGAGGAAACGCACCGGGTCGGCGTCGGGGTTCCCGCTGCCTCTCCTCTCCAGCAAGCGGTCGGCCTTGGAGAAGATGACGTATATGGGGCGCCGCGACAGGTCCTGGGCGTCCGTGAGGGCTTTTTCCAGCTCGCCGATGGTGACGCGGGTCTGTGCCACCGCCTTGAGCGCCAGGGCGTTCAAGTGGTCCGCGGCCGCGTACCGCTGTTCCAAGACCCGGATCAGGGCGCAGAGCCTTCTGAAAAAGTTGATCATGATGAGGGTGTTTCCGGCCCCATCCTCGAAGGCGGTGGAGTCTATGAAGATGAAGTAGGCTCGGGCGTAGGCCAGGAGGCCCTGGAAGCGGTCCTCCAGATCGAGGATGGCTTCGGGGTCCTTGTTCCACGCGCTGAACTTGTTGATTCCGTCCGACACGTCCTCGCCCGCGCAGTCGATGACCTGGTAGCGCCGGTTGCTGCGCCTTTCTGTGATGACCGTGGCGGCCATGTATTCCCGGCGCGTGGATGGTATCTTTTGGCAGTGGTTGCAGTCCACCAACCACCGGCCGTTTCCGCCCACGTGGGCGGCGTGGCGCAGCTTGTTGACGGAAAACGATTTCCCCGAGGAGGAAACGCCTATCTGGGCTATGATCCGGGGCCACTTTATGGCGAGCCGGATGAGATCATCTAAGGTATCGAAGGGATTTTCCGGGTAGATGCTTGGTTCGATGCGGGTGGACCGGACCTCCGCAGGCGCTTCGGCCGGGCCTTGGGATGCCTGGGAGCCGCTTTCCATCTCCCATGATACGCTTTTCAGACTCGGACTTTCCGGCTGGGGACCCGCCGGCCAGGGTCCGCCTTCGGCCGGGCCGGCTTCCTGCCCGGCTCCGGGCGCATCCTCCGTCCCTTCCGTTTCTGCGGGCCCGTCTTCGGCTTCTTCCGGCTCCGCCGCCGCGGGCGGTTTCTCCGGGGGGGGCGCGGGCGCGGTTTCGTCCTTTCCAGGGGGCTCATCCGCAGCCGTTGTTGCCGCTGGTGGCGCGGCCTCCCTAACCGGAGGGGCCACGGGCCGGCCGCAGAGGGGGCATTCCCCCGACTCGGGTTCCACGAGCACCTTGCAATATCCGCATCGGGCCGTCATGCTTTCCTCCCGGCCTCTTCTTTTCAGGCCTTGAAGCGCCCTCCCAGGCGCTTGAGATCGAATTCGGTGCTTTTTTCCACGGGAATGAGCCACCCGCGGATTTTTCCGGCTTCCTTGGCGTGCCCCTCCGCGATCTTGCGGAAAGCGGCCCAGCGGTCGGCTCCGAGCTTTTCCGGCCAGAAATCGATACCGTCGAAAGCCCGGCGGAAGGCCCTGGCGATTGTGTGGGCCTCGCCGGGTGGAGGCGCCGCCACCAGCTTGGTGAGGACCGCCAGGAAAAACTCCTTGACCTCCCTGCCCACCAGCCCCTTTTGGTCCGCCGCGATGAGGTGGACGGCCTGGGCGCACAGGTGGGCAAGGCCGGCGCCAAGCTTACGGTCGTGGGGCGCGCCTTCCAGGGCCTTGACCCCGGCCCGGGCCAGGCGGGCGCAGCATGAGAAAAGGGGGGGCGTTCCCACGACGTCCCATCCGCCGCCGCCGTCCACCACGGCGTAAAGCCCCAGGGCCGCCGCGCCCACAAGGGCCGAAAGAACCGGCCGGCCGGGTGTCGGCCCCTTCTCCAGGGCCTGCACAACCTCGCGGGGACGCCGGAGGATAAGGAGAGAGGCCGTCCGGGCGATTGTTTCCACGGCGTTTTCGGGGATCCGGCCCAGGAGTCCGTAACCCGCGATTTTGTCCGCGATCAGCCTCGGGCTCATGGTGAGGCGCTTTTCCTCCCGCCCGGCCAGAATCCATGCCAGGCAGAAGTCCTCCCTGCCAAAGGAAAGCTCCGACTCCACGCCTTCGAGGGCCTGCTTGACGAGCCCGGCCTCGGGCGGCTCTCCTTTCGTCCTCCCGGCGGGACCGATCCGGAAAAGGACCTTGCACAGGAGGTCGAAGAAGGCGGCGGGCGTTTTCGCGCTCCGCAATCGGGCCGCCATCCATTCCGATAAAATGGCCGGGGCAGCCGGTTTTTGCGCGAAGGGGGAGAGAAGCGTTATCCATAGCCCGGCGTCCTTGTCCGATTCGGGGAAATCCTCCCGCGCCGCGTCAAGCCAAAGGGCCGCGGCGGCCGTCAGCATCCCGGCGTCGGGGTCCACGCGGCAGGCCTTCCGGGCCAACTCGGCAAGCTTCTCGCCTTCCGCAAACTCCTTCGCCATGCTGCGGGCACGCGCCAGGACTTCCCGGTCGTTTTCTTCTTCGAGGGCCCTTTGGGCCTCGGCCGCCAGCCAGGATAGGATGACCGGCCCCCGTATGGCGCCGGCCAGGGGCGATTCCCGGTTTCCGGGATGGACGGCCACGGGAAGGAGCGCGCGGGCGAGGTCCCGGCCGGGGAGCCCTTCGTTTTTCCGGGAAGCGATTTCGTAAGCCGCTCGGAGCCTTTCAGCCCAGGGCTCTCCCCGAAGGACCGAGACACCGAAGAGGGGCTCCCGGGCATCTTCGCGGCAGAAGGCGAGCCAGCCGGCGGCCCCGGGAGAGTCCGGGGCGCTGCCGAGCTGCATACCCCTTAGCCCGTAACGCCCGGCGGCCGGGGCCGCGTCGGGCTCCTCCACGAAGAGCAGCCGGTAGGGAAGAGCGACCTGGAAGGAGCAGCCCGAGGAAAAGAACAGTTGCTTGCGGTCGTCGGGGGGCAGGGCCGAAAAGAGCGCCTGGCACAGGTCCGCGCCAAGGGCAAGGTCCCTTACCTGCGCGATGAGGGTTCTCTCTCCCGCAGCTTCGAGCCCGGAAAGCAGCCTTTCCAAGAGGCCCGGGGCAAGGCCCCCGGCCGCGCCCGACAGAAGGGGTTTTTCTGCGAAGCCGCTCGCCTCGCCGGCGGGAAGAACGATTCGGGCCGGCGTTTCGTCCGGAGAGGGCTTTTTTGCCGAAAAAAAATCCTTGAGAAGAAAGATGTCGGCGCGGATGGCGTCGAGAAGAACCTCCGGGAAGATGAGGACGTGGACCAAGTAGTCGTTTCCGCGATCCTTCATTCCGAGAAAAATGGTCCGGGCGAAGGCGAATCGCTCCTCCACGGGGTAAAAGGCATAGATGGGCGCTGGAGGCGGGGGGTTCTCCACCTGGAGGCGCCCGGAGAGCCCCGAGCGCTCCACGATCCGCCGGCCCTCGCCTGCGGAGATGCCTTGGGATGCGGATAGTATCCCGAAGTTGTCCCGGCCGGAAAAGGAGCCGTAAAAGGCTTGGTCAAGGACGAGTTCCCGGCTCATGGCCCGCCTTTTTTTCCGCCGGCCGCCGGGGGCTTAGCCGGTTTCGGGTTCGGCCGGGCGGGCGTCTGGGCGGGAGGCCCGCTATTCGGGGAGGCCGGCTCCGGGGCCGCATCGGCCCCTGCCGGTAGCCCGCGCCGCGCGAGCATCTCCCGGATGGCCGCCACGACCTTCGAGACCTTGAGGCCTTCCCGTCCGTGGGCGCCCATGTTGACGTCCTTCAAGGCGGCCGAGTCCGGGTAAAGGCCGCGGTAGCCGGAAAGCGCCTCGTGGATGGCCACGAATCGGTTCTTGTAGAAAAGGTACCAGGCCGGAACGCTCCACCTTTCGAGCCTGTCGCGCTCCTCCCCCTTCGCGCCGCCGAGGTTTTCCGCGAGGTCCCCCTTAAGCTCCCGGGCCGCCGCCGCAAGGGCCGTCGCAAGGCCCCAGCGGGCCCAGGTCCCTATGGATTTCAGGGTGGGATCGTTCTCGTCGGCGAGGTCCTTTTCGAAAGCCGCGAAGCTCGGCCAACGCAAGGTTACCGTAAAGGGCATGGTTTCGCGCCACAGGGCTTCGAGGCTCTCCTCCGTCACTTCCTGGGGTGGCTGGTCCGGCGGCCGGGGGGGTGGGGAGTCTTCCGAGATGAAGGGGGGGGCGTTTTCGCGCTCTTCGTTTGCGGGTAATTCGGCCCCGGCTCCGCGGACCGCGGGCCTTCCGCCCGAAGCCCCGGCGGGCGCGCCGGCC
>JAKAGN010000061.1 GCA_021815525.1 Deltaproteobacteria bacterium | reverse complement strand
GTAGACGTCCCCCAGCGCGCAGGCGAACATCTCGAGGGCGAGCTGGCCCGACACCGTAAGATAAGCGCCGCGGCCGAAGAAGTCGGACGCTGGATCGGCGTCCTTTCCGGGTGTAAGGGTGGTGACACGGAATAGCTCGCCCGCGCCCTCGCAGTCCGAGGCCGTGATGACGGGCGTGTGGACCTGGAGGAAGCCGCGGGCCGCGAAGAAGTCGGAGACGGCCCTTGACAGGGCCGCACGCACCCTGAACACGGCGGCGTACTTGTTGGTGCGGGGCCGCAGGTGCGCTATGGTGCGCAAAAACTCGTCGGAATGGCGCTTCTTCTGGAGGGGGTAGTCCTCGGGCGCGGGGCCCAGAATCACCAGAGTTTTTGCCCTTAGCTCCCACTTCTGCCCCTTGGCCGGGGAGGGCGAAAAGGCCCCGCTCGCCGCCACCGAGGCCCCGGTTGCGAGGGACCGCGCCTTCTCCCGAAGCGCCTCGTCGGCCTCCACCACCACCTGGAGGTTTTCGAGGCAGGAGCCGTCGCCAAGCTCCACGAAGACGAAGTCCCTGTGGTCCCGCACCGTTTTCACCCAGCCCTTCACCGTGACCTCAGGGATTTCCCGGTCCCCGGAAAAAAGCGCCCGGATTTTTTTGCGTCGTGGTATGCTTTCCGGCATGGAAGCCTTTCTTTCGGAGGCCGGGCGGGTGGTCCTTTCCGCCTCGCGGCGCACGGACATCCCGGCCTTTTACATGGACTGGTTCATGGCCAGGCTCGAAGCGGGCTTTTTCTCCGTGACGAACCCATACAACCGCCAAGCTCATATCATACCCGCGGCCCCGGGCCAAGTGGCGGGAGTGGTGTTCTGGTCCAAGGACTACGGGGACTTCCTGGCGCGCGGCTTCGGACCCCGGCTCCTCGATCGGGGACTCGGCCTTTTTTTCCACTTCACGGTAAACTCCAGCGATCCACTCCTGGAGCCCGGGGTCCCGCCGCTGGAAAAGCGCCTGGCCCAGTTCTCGGCCCTCGCCCGCATCGCGCCGCCCAAGGCGATTTCATGGCGCTTCGACCCCGTCTGTCATTACTCCCGGGACGGCGGCCCCACCCGAGATAATCTTGCGGACTTCGAGCGGATAGCCGACGCCGCGGCCGCGGCCGGGGTCACCCGCTGCGTCGTAAGCTTCATGGATTTCTACCCCAAGATCCGGAAGCGCCTGCGGGAGCACCCGGGCCTCGTTTTTTCCGATCCTCCCAAGGAGCGCAAGGTGGAAATTCTGCGGCGTCTCTCGGAGCGGCTGGCGGGCCGCGGCATGGCGCTTTCCACCTGCTGCGAGAACGAAGCAGCGGAGTCGGCCGGCGTGAGCCCCGGGGCTTGCGTGGATCATGGACTTCTGGAAGCCCTTTTCGGCGCGGTCATGTCGCACCGCTCCGACGCCGGCCAGAGAAAAAGCCAAGGCTGCCTGTGCCGGGAAAGCCGCGACGTGGGGGATTACGGCCTCCATCCCTGCTTCCACCGCTGTCTCTATTGCTACGCGAGCCCGGCGCAGGCCCGCCCCGCTTCCCCGAAAGAGCCGCGCCGGAAGTGATGGTCCCGGCCGCTCCCGCGGGGAGCCGCGAGGAGAATTAGTTTGACTCCGGGGTCCCGGGGGAGTTAAAAGGGACTCATGAGTCAGCATCGGGAAAGGGATACGGGGGGGGCAAAGGCGGCTCGGTCGCTTTGGGTGGGCACGAAGACACCCTCTGGCGGGCGGTCGCGGAGGAGGAAAAGGGACATGGCCGCCTCATACATTGAAAAACGCGGCGCCACGCGTTTCGACTTGAACCTCCCCGCCATAGTCTCGATCGTGGGGGGGCCCAGGAACGTAAAACCCCTGGCCCTGGGCACCCGGGACGTATCCTCCGACGGCGGCTACTTCCCCTGCGACAAGCCGCTTCGGGTCAACACCCGGGTGGAGATCGGGCTCGTAATACCCGTGGCCGGGCTTAAAAAACTGGGCCGCTCCGGAGCCAGGGTGAGGGTGGCTGGGGTGGTGGTGCGGGCGGATGCCTGGGGAATGGCCATACGCTTTGACCGCCGCTACCGGCTCGCGCCCCTGCCTTAAGGCGCCGAAAGAAGGAAGACCAGGGGGCTTTTTTTCAAGCCCGGAAGGATAAGCACGCCCACGCCGGTCCCGGCGGCCGGGTCCACCATCCATCGAGCGAGCGCGCCATGGCAGTCAAGGGTCCGCAGACGGAATCCGCCGGAGAGACTTCCACACGCCCGCTTGTGCACATCGTAGGTCCGCACCGCCTTCAAAACGAGCTTCTTTCCTGGTTCATCCGCTCCGAGGTGGGCCTTTCCTGCCTCCAGGGCCCCGAGTACTCGGAGCCTTCCTTCGAGCCCGACGCCGACCCGCCCCTTGTTCTTCTTGACTGCCTGAACGCCGTGACGCTTCCCCTGTGGGCCGCCGGCATCGAGGCCAAGGACCCCAAGAACGGCGGCGCGTATCTGGCGCTCTTCAACGTGGGCAAGGACCGCAAGCTCACCCGCGAGGCCATGAGCCGGGGCATGAGGGGCGTATTCTACGACACCATGCCGCTGCCCATCATCGCCAAGGGCATCCGGGCGATACTTTCGGGCGAGCTTTGGTACTCCCGGGAGACCCTCACCACATTCCTCCTGGAGCCCGAAAGCGAGCCCACGCTTCCCGAGCAGGTGGCGCGGACGCTCACCCCCCGGGAGCGGGAAATCCTCCTAAGAATCGCGGCGGGCTCCAGCAACCAGGAGATCGCCGAGGACCTCTTCATCAGCCTCCACACCGTAAAAAGCCACATCTACAACATCTTCAAGAAGATCGACGTCCCTAACCGGCTCCAGGCCGCCCTGTGGGTGGCCAAGTACCTATAGGCGGGCCGTCTGAAAACGCGACCTGCGGCGTCAGGCTTCGCGGCCCGGTTCGGTCACGTACGAAAAGTACGCTCCCTTCGCGCGCCTTGCGGCTCATCGCCTTCAGCCCCCCTTTACTGCGGGCCGTCATTTTTTTGAGGTGGGGGCGGCGTCGGGACGAGCGCCCATGCCGGCCGGCGAGCCCCTGCGCGAAGGAGAAAATCCATGCGATTCATCTTTGTGATCCGTGAAAAGGACGGATCGCTTTTTGATGTGCTCGAATTCGAAGAGAAATACACCAAGAAAGGCAATCTCTCAGCCTCCGCATCGGCGGATTTCAAGCGTTGTCTGGAGTTGGCGGCCCAGGGATTCGGTGTGGAGATCATGCCCTCCCCCAGTGAGATCCTCAACAAGGATTCCGGCGAACAGGAGGCTCTCCCCGAACCGGAGGCTCCGGCCAAGAAAGGCGGCGCCACCGTGGTGAGCTACGGCATGTTCCGGAGACTCCGTGACATAAAGGAGGAATTGAAAACCTTTTTTCCGTTAATAATGGTCGAAGTTCGATCGGGAACCACCGAGGAATACATCCGCCGACACCAGGAGAGCCTCTCGGAAGAAGGTGAGTGACCGCACGGTTGGACGAGGCATGAAGGCCGATCACAAGCGATGAGCCGCAAGGCGCGCAAGCGGGGCGCGGGCGCAAGCGTATCGAGATACGTGCGCACCGCGCCCCGCGAGGCGCAACACAGCGGATCGCGCTTGTGGACGGCCTTCAGGGTTTATAATAGGACAGCGCCTCCGGCATGTGCTCCTCGATCTGGCGGATGCGGGTCTCGTCGGAGGGGTGGGTGGAGAGGAACTGGGGCGGGGCCGCTCCCTTCTTGCCCGCGGCCATGCGCTTCCAGAAATCCACGGCGCTCCGGGGATCGTAGCCCGCCATTGCCATGAAGATGAGCCCCAGGCGATCGGCCTCGCTCTCGTGAAGGCGGCTGTAGGGCAGGAGCGCGCCCAAATTGGCGCCGACGCCGTAGGCGGACATCCACAGCGCCTGGGTTTGCTGGGGCTTTTCGCGGAGCGCCGCCCCCAGCGCCATGCCGCCCATCTGGACCAGTAGGCTCTGGCTCATGCGCTCGGACCCGTGGTGGGCCACGGCGTGGGCGATCTCGTGGCCCATGACCACCGCCAAGCCCTGCTCGTCCCGGGCCACCGGCAGGAGCCCCTCGTACACCACAACCTTGCCCCCGGGCATACACCAGGCATTGACTTCCTTGCTCTGCACCAGGTTGAACTCCCAGGCGTAGTTGGCGATTTCGGATGACATGTTGTTCTGCCGGAACCAGGTCTCCACGGCCTTCTGGATGCGTCCGCCCACCCTTTTCACCATGGCCGTGCCCGCCGCGTCGGTTGAAAGCTTGTTTTCGCCCATGAACTTCTTGTATTGTCCCTCGCTCATGGAGAGCATCTCGGAGTCGGACACGAGGTTCAACTGGGTCCGGCCCGTGATGGGGGCGTGGGTGCAGGCGAAAACTGGAAAAAGGCAAAGGACCGCGAGGATCACGCGGATGCTATGGCGTTTCATGGGCTCTCCTTTTGCTGTTTTTCAAGGCCGCCCGGTGAGTTAAGCCGCGCTCATGCCGGGGGGCTTGATTTTTACTGCGACCATCTGGAGGAAAAATGCAGGACGGAACGGTTTCGCGCTGCGCCTGGGTTTCGGACGATCCCCTCTACATCCGCTACCACGACGAGGAGTGGGGGACGCCCGTGGCCGACGATGGGAGGCTCTTCGAGTTTCTTGTCCTCGAAACCTTTCAGGCCGGGCTTTCCTGGATCACGATACTTCGGAAGCGGGAGAATTTCCGGGCGGCCTTCGCGGGCTTCGACCCGCGCCTCGTGGCCGCCTTCGGGCCGGATAAGGTGGAGGCCCTCATGGCGGACGCCGGAATCGTGAGGAACCGCAAGAAGATCGAGGCGGCGGTAAGGAACGCGGCCCGGTTCCTTGAGGTGGCGCGCGAGTTCGGCTCTTTTTCCGCCTACGCGTGGGGCTTCGTCGGCGGCAGCCCCATCGTGACGGCTTGCTCTGACATCCGCCAAATTCCGGCCAAGACCCCCGAGTCGGAGGCCATGAGCCGGGACATGTTGCGGCGCGGCTTCGCCTTTGTCGGGCCCACGGCTTGCTACGCCTTCATGCAGTCCGTGGGCCTTGTGAACGATCACGTCACCGGCTGCTTCCGCCACGCGGCCCTGGCCGCCAAGGAGTTGCCGCCGAAGCAGCCCGGACGCAAAGATCAGAAGTAGAGCTTCACGCCGCCGAAAACCTGGAATGCGTCCATGGTTATGGTCTTGGGCTCGGGAACCGAGGGGTCCTCG
Organism: Deltaproteobacteria bacterium; assembly: GCA_021815525.1. Classification (GTDB taxonomy): domain Bacteria; phylum Desulfobacterota; class Desulfobacteria; order Desulfobacterales; family Desulfatibacillaceae; genus JACRLG01. The sequence continues at coordinate 4,748 of JAKAGN010000061.1, read as the reverse complement.
TCATAGGTGTCGTTCCAGGTGTAGCGCATGTCGAGGCCCAGCCAGACCGGACCTTCGGCGTGGTACTCCACCCCGCCCGAAACGTGCCAGCCGAACTTGTCCTTGAGGTTGAGCTCCACTGTGGGGTTTACGTGGTCGAAGCTGTTCACGTAGTAAGCGCCGCCCGCGCCAAGGTAAGGCATGAAGGAGCCGAAGACCACCGGCTGGTAACGCACGGTGCACAGAAACGCGAGCTGCGAGAGGTCGCCGATCTCGGTGGCGAGCCTGTCGCCCCTCTCCTTGAGGTTGAACTTGGTGACGGCGTACTCGACGCCGCCTTCGACGCAGAAATCCCCGTAGAAGAAGTAGGATGCGTTGACACCGTAGCAACCGGCGGGGTCCATGTCCACCTCGTACTTGTTCAGGGTGCCGTTCGCGTACTGGTTGTAGCCCACCCGCAAACCCACCCCGAGCTTCCCGTGGGCCGGGGACTTGTCGGCCGTTTCGGCGAAGCCGTTTCCGACGCACCCGAAAAAGATGAACCCCGCCGCCAGGACCCACACGAGCCTTTTCTTCATCGTTTCCTCCAGGATTGAAAGATGGGGCCGTCCCCCGTTCACCGGGCGCGCAGCCGCCGCACGAGGCGACGGACGCGCCGAACTTTCCGCGTTTCCGATGCGTTTTCGGGAGGAGGGAGAGTATCTCCGAATAAAATATTATACCAGACCGGGCGAAAAATGCAAGGGTGCGGCGGAAAACCATCAGGGCAAGAGCGGCTCGTTATTCTTGGAAGGGAAAAGCGGGGGAGGGGGGGCGCTGCGGGAGGGAGAGGAGCCCCCTCCCGCAGCGTAGGGAGTTCGAACCTATCTCAAAAATATGTTTCTATTGCGATTGGCTTAAAAAGCCGCTGGCTGCGTCATCGGCGGAAAAGGTCCTCGACGTAGAATAACTACGCCTCCGGTCCTTTTCCGCCTGCTTCCTTGGCAGTGATTTTTTCGCTCAATCTCATGACGAAAATATTTTTGAGATAGGTTCTCGTCATTCCACCTTCACTACCTGGCCGGGCTTGAGCCGCGTCTTGGTGGTGAACTTGTTGAGCTTCAGGAAGCGCCCGAAGCTCATATCGAACTTCCTTGCGATGGATGCGCAGGTGTCGCCCTTCTTCACCTTGTAGGTGCGGGCCGAGGCTTTTTCCTCTGGCGCGGGCGGGTTGGAGGTGGGCAGCTTCAAGGTCTGGCCGATCCTGATGCGCTTGGATGGCAGGTCGTTGGCCTTGACGATGACCGGTATGGTGGTGTTGTAACGCTGGGCCAAATTGAAGATGGTGTCGCCCTTCTGGACCGTGTGGGTGAGGATCACGGTTCTGGGCCTGGATGGCGCCTGGGGCTGGGAGGCCTTCTTCTCCTCGCCCTTCTTGCCCTTTCCGCGCTTCTTGTCCTTGCCCTTGCCCCTGTCCTCCCGGGCGCTTTCCCGGTCCTCGGACGCGGCCCTGTCCTCGCGCGCCGAAGCGCCCTTCCGGGCGGCCGGGGTCTCATCCTTCTTCGGGGTTTCGGACGGAGACTTCCGGGTCTCGGGCCCCGCTTCGGCGCTTTCATCCTTGGCCGGAGCCGTCGCTCCCGGGGTCTCCGCGGCTGCTTCCTGGGACGACCCGGCAGTAGCGTTCCCGTTTCCGCCGGTCTCGGCCGCCGCCACCATCACGGGCGGCTCGCACACGGCGGTGGGGATCTTCAAGACCTTGCCCACGTAAAGGCTTGCGCCGGGCCGCAGGTGGTTTAGGAGACAGATGGTGGAGACCGAGATGCCGAAGCGTTTGGAGAGCATCCCCAGGTTTTCCCCGCGTTTCACCTTATAATAGGTGTAGCGCGGCCTGGGGGGGACGTACTCGGGGATGTTGTCCAGGGACGCCGAAAGATCGGATGGCGCGGTCTGGGGAACCTTGAGGTCGTAAGGGGTGGGCGGCGTCATCCGGAGCCTGAGCTCCGGGTTCAGGGCCACCAGGTCGTCCTCGGAGAAGCCCGCCGCCTGGGCGATCTGTATCATGTGCAGCTGCCGGGTGAGGCGGACGGTCTTGTAGGTGGGCGGCTGCAGGAGATCCGGGAGCGTCATCCCGTACTTGGCGGGATCCTTTATGATCATCAAGGTGGCGAAAAAGCGCGGCACGTAGCGGGCGGTCTCCCGGGGGAGGTTCTCGTAGAGGTCCCAGAAGTTGTCGAGGTAGGGTATCTTTTTCCGGTTTATCTCCCGGATGACCCGGCCCTCGCCACAGTTGTAGGCCGCAAGGCAGGTCGTCCAGTCGCCGAACATGTCGTGGAGGGCCTTCAAGTACTTGATGGCCGCATCGGTGGACTTTTCGGGGTCCATGCGCTCGTCCACGAACTTGTCGCGCCCCAGGCCGAAGCGTATGCCCGTGGAGGCTATGAACTGCCAAAGCCCCAGCGCCCTCGCGCTGGAAAAGGCGCTGACCTTGAACCCGCTTTCGATCAAGGGAAGCCAGGAAAGCTCGTCGGGAAGCCCTGCCTTGCGGAATTTTTCAAGGATGAGGGGGCGGTAGAGCCCGGATCGCGCATAGGCCCTTGCGAAGAAGTCGCTCTCGGGGCCCGTGAGGAGCGCGATTTCGGCCTTCACGTAGCGGTTGTCGGCGGCGGGCATGAGTATGCCGTTGTTGTCGCCCTGCGCCGTCACGTAACGGGTGGCGTATATCTCGACAAGCCTTTGGGATATGATGACCCGAAGGTCCTCCTTGGGCTGGATCAGCTCGGCGGATTTTGCCTTGTCCTGGGCGTCGGCCTTCAGGAGAAAGCTGTAGGCCGTGTCCAGGCTGTTGATGGCGCCATCCACGTCGCCCTGCTCCCACAGCTCCTGCGCCTTGGTGCAGTAGTACTCGCCCTTCTTGAGGGAGAGGTAAGCGGCCCGGCCCGAGGGGGAGAGCCCGGCCATGTCCTCTGCGGGAAGGTCCTCCTCGGTTATGGGGCAGGAGAGGTCTCCGATGTCCTCGGGGATGGTGTCGTCGTTGACATGGCCGGCGGACGGCGTTATCTGCCGGGCAGCGGCAGAGGCGGTCTGGGGCCGGGGCTTTCCGGGTGCGGCCGAGGCCGCGCCGATGAGGAGGAAGGTAAGGGCGATGATTGCGGTGACAAGGAGGCTTGTTCGTTTCATGTCGATCCTTAAGGCTTCGAGGGTTTTCGCTGTGCGCGGAAACTGGGTGCCGGGGCCTGGACAAAACGGAGTGACGGAAAAGGCGCGTTGAAGCGCATGACGCACGGAGGCTGGTTTGGGGTGCGCCAGCCGGGCGGATATTGCGCGGCCGGGGCCAAAGGCCCGGCCTGGAGGCCCTCCGCGCGGGAGTGCGGACTTTTCGAGCGGCGCGTCATTCGGCGCGGGTTCCTTCGGGGCGCGCGGTGGTTCTTCGATGCCGGAGGCCGAAACGGATACAGGGATGCCATCGGCGCTTGGCGGACGAACGAGGCCCCGGGCCTTTTCGGGGCGTTCGCCACGTAGGGGCTCGGAGCGGAGAAAAACTTTTCACGCGGCTTGGAATCGTTACGCGAAACGGGCGGCTCACCGGGCCGGGCCTGCGGGCGGACCGGATGCTTGTCGCGGATCCGCGTTGCCCACCTGTAACAGGAGCGTCTCTCCTTGTCAATACGGCCTGCTCCCCGGCGCGATTTTGAATGAAAAGCGGCGATAAACGTAAATTCGCTGGGAATATGCCGCATGGCCCAAGGTATTCAAAAATAATTTTACAATTCAGACAAAATTAGCTATTGCACTTTTGACAGGAGGCGTTTAAATAGGCGTTTCTTGGTCGCCGGGGCGCGAGAGCGGCCGAAGGCCGGAACACGCGGGCCAGCGTAGCTCAGCTGGTAGAGCTACTGATTTGTAATCAGTGGGTCGTGGGTTCGAGTCCCTCCGCTGGCTCCAGCGATTTTTTTTGTGCCGCGGGAAAAAACTTCTTTGCATTTTTCCGCGCTTTTGAATATGGGATAGCCCGCTGGCAGCCGGCGGACTTTTTTAACCGGCCCTTGCGGGATGTGTCGGCAGACGAAACCCGCCGAGGGGCGCGAGGCTGCCCGGAAATGATTTTCCGCTGTTCTTCGCGGAAGACAAGTCGGCGCCCGTCATCCGACGGCCGCCGGAGATGGTGGGGTTCCCGAGCGGCCAAAGGGAACAGACTGTAAATCTGTCGGCTAATGCCTTCGGAGGTTCGAATCCTCCCCCCACCACCAGCCACGGTACGAGGACCTGCAGGAGAAAGCCCTTGCTTTCGGACTGCGTGTCTTCCGTCGCGGTCGTATTTGGGAGTTGTCGTCGAGACTCGGGAGGCTCCGGGCTCGGCCGGTACGAGAAGGGCAGGCGGGAGTAGCTCAGTTGGCAGAGCTCCAGCCTTCCAAGCTGGATGTCGCGGGTTCGAATCCCGTCTCCCGCTCCAGGCCGGCCCGTTTCCTGAATGCCTCCGGCGTCGTATGTGCCCACGTAGCTCAGTCGGCAGAGCGCATCCTTGGTAAGGATGAGGTCATCGGTTCGATTCCGATCGTGGGCTTTCGGCGTTTTCGTCAGCGCGGCTCCGGAATCCGAAAATTCAACAGGCCGTCCCGATTGCCCCCGCCTAAGGCGGGGTACGCCTCTCAAGGGCCGGTGCGAAGGGATCACACCAGGGGAGGAACAACATGGCCAAGCAGAAGTTTGAGCGCAAGAAACCGCATGTGAACGTGGGGACGATCGGTCACATCGACCACGGGAAGACCACGCTGACGGCGGCGATCACCAAG
>JAKAGN010000060.1 GCA_021815525.1 Deltaproteobacteria bacterium | reverse complement strand
TGGGCTTTCGCGGGGTAGCGCCCGGCGCATTCAGCCGGCATTGGCTCACTTGGTGTAGATGAGCTTCCTTATGGCCCACAGGAGCTGCTCGGGATGAAAGGGCTTTATGAGCCAGCCCGAGGCGCCCGCCACCTTGCCCCTGTCTATCATGCCCTGCTCGCCCTCCGTGGTGAGCACCAGGATGGGCAGATACCGGAAGGCCGTGGCCTTGACCTTCCCTATGAAGGTGAGCCCGTCCATCCTGGGCATGTTGATGTCCGTCAGGATCAGGGCGAGCGGCGTCCCGGCCTCCTTCAAGACATCCAGGCGCTCCAGGGCGTCCTGTCCGTCCTTGGCCTCGTCCACCTCGTAACCCGCGTTCCGGAGGCAGAATGCCACCGATGAACGGATGGTGGGCGAATCGTCCACGACCATGATGTGCTTTTGCATCGTCTCCCGCACCCGGTTTCTGGAAGATGACCCGGCGCCCCCCAACGGGCCGCGCCCGGCATTTCATGACCGCGGGAAAGATTTTCTCCCGCGGCGGACGAAAACATCACTGCAGGAAGGCGTCCTTCACCCCGCAAAGGGAAAGAAGACGTTCCATTTCCTTGGATAGGGCGGCTATGCGCCACTCCCTGGTCTTTCCCACGTGCCGCCGGAAGGCCGTGAGGAACTGGATGGTTGCGGTGTCCGCGAACTCCACCTCCTGGAAGGAGAGGGATAACATCCTGGCCCGCTCCGAGGCCGCCTCCAGCACGTCCTTCAGGTAGTCGAGGTCGTGGATGGTGAGCTCCCCCTTGAAGACGAAGGTTCCGTCCACGTCCTGGGTCACCGAAAAATGCCGCGCCGCCATGGCCTCAGCCTTCCCCCCGGAACCCCATGAGTTCCCATCTTCCGTCCCGCGCCACCACCCGGGAAGGCTCGCCCGGCCTGGGCGCCCGCCTGAAGGCCTCGATGCCGTAGTCCGGGTCCCCGGGAAGCAGCACCCCAAGCTCCCTGTCCGTGTAAAAGGGCTGGGGCAGCATCGGGGCGATCTCGCGCCTTCGGACCGACTCCGCAAGGGCGTTCCACGAGCCGTGCCGCGCAATCTGCCACAGGGAAAAAACCGTGGGCGGAAGAAGCGGCAGGCGCCCGGCGCCGTGCTCGGACAGGGCCTTTCTCGGATCCATCCACAAGCCTTCCACAAGCTCGTCGCCGTCGGGCCGGGCTTCCTGCCCCCCGGGCATCCTGGCCAGGAAGAACCATGCGTCGAAGCGCCGGCCCTCCGAAAGGGGGGTGATCCAGCGGCCCGCCGGAAGAAGGCGGTCGGCCCGAAACGTGAGGCCGAAGGTTCCGGCCAGCTCGGCCAGCGGGAGGCTCCCGTCGGCCACCCTGGACCTCAAGCCCCGGGGCAGGTTCTCGGCGCCGTCGGCCAGGAGCACGCCCGACTCCTCGTAGGTTTCCCGGATGGCTGCCACGAAAAGCGGCCAGGGGATTTCCGTTCCGTTCATCACGGGCGGGACCGCCCTTAGCCGGATCTCCGGGGCCGAGTCGGAGGGCTCCACCACGCCCCCGGGAAAAACGAAGGCCCCCCCGAAGGCGCCCTTGGATTTCCTCCGGCGCATGAGGTAGGTCTCGATCCCGCCGGCCGATTCCCTTATGAGTTCAACCGTGGCGGCGCTCCTGGCCGGAGCGGGCGGGTCGGGAAACGGTGCGAAACGGATGGCGCTTCTGTCCGTCATGAATGGCCGTCTGGGTGATGAATGATGAAAGAAGGGGTCCCCCCCCGGGATCACGATAAAAGACTATCTCACAACACGTCCGCCAATATCAAACAAATCCGAACAAGCGCCCGGACAAAATTTTCAGAAACGGAACTCAACGCTGGAATCCGTGCTCTCTCCCACCGTCTCGCAGGCCCGGTCCACCCACTGCATGAGCCGGCGCACCGCGTCTGCGTGGCGCTGCTCCTTGTTTAAGGTGAGATAACGGTTCTCGCGCCGCTCGATGTTCCGAAGGGAATCGAGGTCCGTTCCCTCGGGAGAACGGCACACCGCGCGCACCAGCACCTGGAGAATGCCGATGATGGAGGTTACGTTGGCCTCGCTCCTCTTGAGCCAGTAGATTTCTGCGTCGGGGTTCCCGTACTCGGAAAGGGCGCTACGCAGGACCGCCGCGGCGATTGGCCCCCCCACGAGGGCCAGGAGGATCGACACCTCCCTTTCAAGGGTGAAGACGTAGCGCAGCGGCATGGCCTTGCCGGGATCAGAGGCGTCCAGGGCCTCGCGGACCGAGCGGTGCACCGTGCGAAGCTTCACGAGGAGGCGCTCCTTCTCGGCCTCCATCCAGGCTCCGGCGCAGGCGGTCATTTCGGGATCCAGGCCCTCCCGCACCAGGAGCACCTCCTCGGGCGTGACCTCTATGTCGTTGTGAAGCTCCTTGTTGTACTTCCTTAGCATCAGGTTCGCCAGCATGAGGGCGTTGCGGTCGTGAAACTCGATGGTCTCGGGGTCCCTCACGAAGTCCTCCATGAGGACCGTGAAGGCCTCCCGGCGGCTCTTCATCTGGTCTATGAGGACCTGCAGGGCGTTTAAGAGGGCGATGCGATCCGCCCGATTCACAAGGTCCTTCAGGTAGTGCCACACGAACTCGAAGACCTTGGACCCGTGGCGGGCGAAGGCGGGGATGTTCTTCTCGAAGCTTCCCCTCAGGAAGCGGCCCCGGGTATCGAAGGCGGCCTTCAAAAGCTCCACCAGGCGGGCGATCTCCTCCGCCGGAACGGAAAAGTCTCGGGCCATGACGGAAAGGTCCTCGGCGTCGAAGGAGACGCCCCCCTTGGCGAGGCCCTTCATCTTCTCCTTGACGAGCCCCCGATGCTGGAAGAACTCCACCTTTTCCACGAGGGCCGTGTCCACCCAGCGGGGCTTCCTGCTCGACTCGTCATCCTTGGCCTTGAGTATCTCCCGCCGCACGGAAACCTCGTCGTAAACCTCGTCCCTGACCAGGGTCATGCGGCTTTCGAGGTTTCCAAGTATCTCGGTCCTGGCCTCTTCCCGCAAAAGACCGTGGGGAAGGCCCTTTTCAACGGCCGGAAGGAGCTGGCTGGCTGCTTCCAGACGGTCGCAGAACTCCACAGCGTCTATGGCGCCGTAATCGGAGGCGTAAAGAACGTCCATGATCCGCGAGGTGAGCGGCGAGCCCTTGCCGAAGGACCCCGCCGCCAGGCGCGCCACCCGGGCCCGGACCGCCGGAATGGACTCCCCGGGGGAGGAGGCCAGGAGCCAGCGGGTGTTGTTGATCTCTACGGCGGGGCGCTTCAACTGGTCGCGGAGCTTCTTGAAGGCGAACACCGCGTCGTAGATGCCCAGGAACTGCTCGAGGGCATCCCCCGGGGGCGCCGAAAGGAGCATGCTCCGAACCTTCCTGGAAAGCTCCACGCCGGCCTCGGGCTTCACGCCGCTTATGGCGAAAAGAAGCGAGAGGTTGGGATCCGGCGTCCCCGTCTCGTCCCGGATAAGGGGAACCGGGCCGTCCTTGCCGGAAAGGGCCGCGACCCGGAAGAAGTAGAGGGCCTCCATGCTTTTCTTGAAGGCGGCCCGCTCCTCGGCGTCGAAGGCTCCCAGCTGGAGCGAGGCGGACGAAATCTCCGAGGTGGAAAGCGCGAGAAAGGCCTCCTGGATCCGGACCGGCAACTTGGCGGCCGTGACCCCCAGGCGGCGGGCGGACTGGCGCGCGCCGGAAACGTCCAAGCGGATGTTTCCGAAAAGGATTATGTAATCGTAACGTCCGGAAACCCTTCCCGATTCCGGCACGGGCCGGCCCCTGTGCCGGATCAGTATGCGGCCGTCGGCCTGGGGCATCCTGGAGAGCTTCTCCAGGTGCAGCGTCATCTGGGCCAGCGCGTCCCGGGCCGCGGCGGACTCCGCCCCCCGGCACGCGTCAAGGAAGCGCCCGAAGTCGAAAACGAGGTCCACCAGGAGGAGCCGCCAGGCGTCCAGCCGCTTTTCCTGGTCGTGGATGGCCTCAGCGAGATCGGGCACGGAGACTCCCCGGCCCGAACGGACGGCGTCCACGCCCCCCAGGTCCCGGAAAAGGGCCTCGGCCTCGTCATCCAGGACGATCTCTTTGTTCTCGGCCATGTTAAAGGCGATTCCAAATGGGGTCGAAGGCGCACGCGGGCCGCCGTACCGTCTACGAAAGCTTTCCATCCGCGTTCAATATTATAGCATGAGACCAGTCATAATAAAACATATTTGCCGCGTTGCCGATCACGCCGTTTGGGGCCATCCGGCAGGGTTTCCGTCAGTGTGTAAATTTTAAAGACAAGGTTAGGAGGGGTGTGTATAATCAGATCGAAAGGCAGCGCCGGCTTTTCAGGCGGCGGGATTTCAGGAAAAACAAGCGCCGGCTTCCTTCCGTCCCAGTACGGAGAAAAGGAAAAATACGAGGCGGCCAGTTCAAAAAATGGCACCTTTTTTGCTTGATCTACCGGGATAAAATTCGATGCCGGCCACCACTTTTTCCGATGTACCCATAAAGGGTTAATGGGCCATGAACTCCTTTCCACGCTGGCTCAAGATTGCGACCGTGCTGGTCATGCTGGGCTTCCTGCTCGGCGGAGGCCTTATTTACAGAACGCAGGAGCGCTCCATAAGGAAGAGGGTCGCGGCGGAGCTTGCCGCCATCGCGCGGCTCAAGGCGAATCAGATCCGGGCGTGGCGAAACGACCGGCTGGCGGACGCAGCTCTCCTCTCGCAAAGCCCCTTCTTCGCGGAGGGGATCAAGCGGTGGATGGAGCATCCCGACCCCGAAAACACCAAGGCGATGCTGGACCGCTTCAGGCTCATGGTCACCTTGTATCACTGCAACCACGTCTGCCTCACCGACACCACCGGCAAGGTGCTCCTGAGCCTGGAGCCGGAGATGGCCGCCGCCCACCCCGAGGCGGTGGCTCTCATAGGCAGGACCTTCGCCGAAAAGCGCCCCCTTCTCACCGATCTCCACAGGGGCCCCGGAAAAATGCCGCCCCACATCGACGCCGTCGCCCCCCTTTTCCAGGGGGCCGGTTCAGCGAGGGCGCCCCTGGGGGCGGTCATCCTGGGTTCGGAGGCCCGCGACTACCTCTACCCCCTTATCCAGTCCTGGCCCATGCCCAGCCGGAGCGCCGAGACCCTCGTCGTGCGGCGGGACGGCGACTCGGTCCTCTTCCTTAACGAGCTGCGCTTTCAGAAGAACGCCGCCCTTTCCCTCCGCATCCCCATGACCAGGCAGGACCTTCCGGCCGTCAAGGCCGCGGAAGGCGTGGCTGGGATCTTCGAGGGCAGGGATTACCGGGGGGTGCCGGTCCTCTCCGTCCTTGGGGCCATACCGGGCTCGGACTGGTTCATGGTTTCCAAGATCGACAAGAGCGAGCTGTTCGCCGAATGGCGCGTCATCTCGTTCCTCCTGGTCCTTATCATCTTCGGTCTTCTGGCCGGCGTCGTAACGGTGGCGTCCCTCATAGGGCAGAACAGGGAAAAGGAGCACTACCGCAATCTCCTTGAAGCCGAGACCTCGCTACGTAAAAGCGAGGAGCGCTACGAGGTGACCCTCATGAGCATCGGCGACGGCGTAATCGTGACCGACGTGCGGGGCCGGGTGGAGATGCTGAACCCGGTGTCGGAGATACTGACCGGCTGGAGCCGGGAGGACGCCCTGGGGCGGCCCATCGACGAGGTGTTTCCCATCGTCAACGAGGAAACGCGCCAGGTGGTGGAAAACCCCGTGCGCCGCGTGGTGGCCCAGGGAGTCGTGGTGGGCCTCGCCAACCACACGGTGCTTCTGTCCCGCGACGGTCTCGAACGCCCCATAGCCGACAGCGGCGCTCCCATACGGGACAGCAATGACGAGATCATCGGGGCGGTCCTGGTGTTCCGGGACCAGACCCAGGAACGGGCGGCCAAAAAAGCGCTTGAAGCCTCGGAGGAGTTCGCCAGGGGGGTCCTGGACGGCCTTTCCGCCCACATCGCCATAGTGGACGAAACCGGAAAAATCGAGGCGGTGAACCGGGCTTGGCGCCACTTTGCCGAAAACAACACGGCGCTCCCCGGAAACGCCTGCGAGGGTGCGGACTACCTCGCGGCGTGCGACGCGGCCGAAGGCCCCGACTCGCCGGAGGCCCGCAGCGTGGCCGAAGCCATCCGGGCGGTTCTTTCGGGCCGATCGGCGAAGATAAGCGGCATCGAATACCCATGCTCCTCCCCCGACGAGGAGCGCTGGTTCACGGTCCGGGTGACGCGCTTTCCCGGCGAGGGCCCCCCCCGCGTCATCGTGGCCCACGAGAACATCACCGCACGCAAGCGCGCCGAAATTGAGCTGCGAAAAAACCAGGTTCTCCTTGCAACCATTTTGGACTCCATTCCCGCCCCCGTTTTTTACAAGGATCAGGGCGGCGCCTACCTGGGCTGCAACCGGGCCTTCTCCGGGTTCATGGGCGTTCCTAAGGAAGAACTCATAGGGAAAACCGTCTTCGACATAACTCCATCCAGCATGTCGGGGCGCTATCACGAGGCCGATCTTGCCCTTTTGGAAAGCGGCCTGCCCCAGGTTTACGAGGCGGAGGTCCTCCACGCGGACGGAACCCGGCACCACGTCATCTTCCACAAGGCGCCCTTCCTGAACTCGGACGGCTCCACCGGCGGAATCGTGGGGGCCATGCTGGACATGACGGACTACAGGAAAACCCAAGAGGCGCTAAAGACCAGCGAGGAGCGCAACAAGAGCTACGTGGAGAACGCCCCGTACGGCGTTTTCGTGTCCGACGAAACCGGCCGCTTCGTGGAGGTGAACCCGGAAGCCGTGCGATTCACGGGCTACGGGGAGGACGAGCTTCTTTCCATGAGCATCCCCGACATGCTGGCCTCCGAGTCGCTGGAAGCCGGCCTCCTTCATTTTCGACACTGCATGGATTCCGGCCGGACTTTCGGAGAGTTCCTGTTCAGGAAAAAGGACGGAAGCCTTGGCTGGTGCTCGGTTGCGGCCATCAAGATTTCGAACACACGCATTCTGGCCTTCGTGAACGACATCTCGGAGCGGAAGAAGGCCGAGGCCGACCGGGAAAAGCTCCAGGCCGAGCTTCTACAGGCCCAGAAGATGGAGTCCATTGGGCGCTTGGCCGGCGGGGTGGCCCATGACTTCAACAACATGCTCCAGGCCATCCTGGGCCAGGCCGACCTCATGCTGGCAAGGCTCGATCCGGCTTCCCCCACCCGCGAGGGTCTCCTCGAAATCCTCTCCGCGGCCAAGCGCTCCGCTGACCTCACCCGGCAGCTCCTGGCCTTCGCCCGCAAGCAGAACGTGGCTCCCCGGGTCCTCGATTTGAACGTGACCGTTTCGGGCATGACCAAGATGCTCCGGCGGCTGATCGGCGAGGACATCGAGCTTGTTTTCCTGCCGGGGCCGGAGCTGTGGCCCGTTAAGGTGGACCCGGTCCAGATCGACCAGGTGCTCGCCAATCTCGCAGTGAACTCAAGGGACGCCATGAGCGGCTCGGGCAGGCTCACCATCGAGACGTCCAACAGGATACTGGACGATGATTACTGCTCCTCCCACGCCGAGTGCCACCCCGGAGAGTACGTTCTCCTGACCGTTTCCGACACCGGCGCGGGCATGGACCGCGAGACGACGAAGAAGATATTCGAGCCCTTTTTCACCACAAAGGTTCAGGGCAAGGGAACGGGCCTGGGACTTTCCACCGTGTACGGCATAGTGAAGCAAAACGGAGGCCACATCTCGGTTTACAGCGAGCCCGGCCAAGGCACCACCTTCACCATCCACATTCCCCGCTGCGACCCGGAATCAGCCGCGGCAGGCGCCGTATCCGAAGCCGACGCCCACGACGCGGCCCTTCGATGCGCGGGCGGCGAGTACGATCTTCCGTATCGGCCCGCGGCGGATTCCCTGGCTGAAGCTCCCCGGGAAGGAGGTGAGACCCTGCTTTTCGTGGAGGATGAGGCCACCATCCTGAAAATCGGAAAAGCCATGCTGGGACGCCTGGGCTACAAGGTTCTCCCGGCCAGGAGCCCCGCCCAGGCCATACGGCTCGCCGAGGAGCACCACGGCGAAATTCACCTTGTCATCACCGACGTCGTCATGCCGGAGATGAACGGCCGCGAGCTGGCGACTCGTCTTTCGGCCCTCCGGCCCGGCATCCGCTGCCTCTACATGTCGGGCTACACCGCGAACGTGATTGCACACCACGGAATTCTGGACGAAAACGTCCACTTTCTCCAGAAGCCCTTTTCCATCAAGGACATGGCCGACAAGGTCCGAGAGGCCCTGGAGGCTCCACCGCCCCAAAGCGCGGACGGGGATTCCGGAAAAAGCTGAGGGACCGGGCTACTTCAAGCCGTAGGTTTCGAGGTAGCGGTATAGGGTGGCGCGGCCCACGCCCAGAAGGGCCGCCATTTTCTTGCGGTTGCCCTGGACCTTGGCGGAAGCCATGAGGATGTCCTCGCGGCTCAAGCGCGGCGCGGGACCCGGCCTGGACGCAGGCAAGGCCGCCCGGGACGAGATCTCGGGCGGAAGGTGACGGGCCTCCAGAAAGCCTCCACGGCACTTCACGTAGGCGTACTCTATGGCGTTGGCCAACTCCCGGACGTTCCCGGGCCAGGGGTAGGCCGTGAGGAGATCCATGGCCTCGTTCGTGGGCGAAAGCGGGTTGCGCCGAAGCTCCTTGGCCACGGTCTCCAGAAAGTGCTCCGTAAGTATCGGGATGTCCAGGCGCCGGTCACGCAATGGCGGCACCGTTATGGGCACCACGCAGAGGCGATAGTAAAGGTCGCGCCTGAAGAGCTTCTTCTCCATGAGCTTTTTCAAGTCCTGGTTGGTTGCCGAAAGGACCCGCACGTCCACCTTCAAGGTCTTTTCGCCCCCCACCCGCTCGAACGCCTGCTCCTGAACAACCCGCAAGAGCTTAACCTGCATGGCGGGCGAAATTTCCCCTATCTCGTCCAAAAAGATGGTGCCGCCGTCCGCCAGCTCGAAGCGGCCCTTCTTGTCGGAAACCGCGCCGGTGAAGGCGCCCTTGACGTGCCCGAAAAGCTCGCTTTCCAGTATCCCCTCGGGCAGGGCCCCGCAGTTCACCGCCACGAAGGGCTTGCCGGCCCGGGGCGAGAGATCGTGGATGGCGTTGGCCACCAGCTCCTTTCCGGTGCCGCTCTCGCCCTGGATGAGAACCGGCACCATCACCTGCGCAACCTCGCGTATCTGGTCGAAAAGAAGGAGCGTCAGCGGGTCCTTGCCGACGAGCCCGCCCAGGCTGTGATGGTGCTTCAGGCGGGTCTTCAAGATCGAAAGCTCGGTCTCGTCCTTGAAGGAGACCAAGGCCCCGAGGCTTAGGCCCTCCTCGTCCCGAAGCGGCATGGTGGACATGGAAAGCACCCGCTCCTTGCCGTCGGGCCGCGTGAACACAACCTCCCGCTTCTTGACCCCGCCGCCGCGGTCGGCCTTTGTCTCACAGAACTCGCACTCGCCCCCGCAGAAGCGCCCGGGAAAGACCTCGTGGCAGTCCTGGCCCAGGATGTTCTCCCGCCTGTGGCCCGTGATCTTTTCCGCGGCCTGGTTGAAGAAGAAGATGCGGCGGTTCCTGGTGTGGGCCAGGACCCCGTCCAGGAGGTTATCAAGGATAAGCTCGAAGTTCTTGCGGGTCACGAAAAGGGCGGGCAGGACGTCGGATGAAAAGAGGTTTTCAACCTTCAGGCGCAGGATGTCCCGGGCTTCCGCCAGGGCTGCACGGATGTCCCCGGGAGGCGCGCCGGGCTTGGGGTCCGGCAGGTCCCAATGGAAATGCGGCGGCATTCCCGGCAGGTTCGGCCGGCAGCTCCGGTCGAAATCCCCAAGGGTGACGGTTAAGTCGAAGCTGAAGGGCTCGACATCCAGAAGCGTCAGGGGCGGGCGCTCCGGCAGGGTGAAGCCAGCCTCGGCCATGACCTCCGCCGCAACAGGATTTATGGCGGCGGGCGTCATGGCGGCCGCTATTACGCCGATCTCCCCCGCCGGAACAAGGGCCCTGGCGAAGGCCTCGTCCATCAGCTCCAGGTTGTTGGCGCCGTAACCCAAAAAGAGGATCAACGGTTTCTTTTCCAGGTGGCCTCCTTCGAGACGCCCTTGATCAGGAGCATCCTTTCCGCCGCCGGGGATTTTGCAACAAT
>JAKAGN010000059.1 GCA_021815525.1 Deltaproteobacteria bacterium | reverse complement strand
GACGTGCTGAACCGCCCGGACAAGCACAACGCCATAGACCGGGCCATGGCCGAAGAGCTTGTTTCCGCCTTTCGGCGGGTGCGGGATGAAAATTCCGTAGGTGTCGTTGTTCTGACCGGGGCCGGGGAGAAAGCATTCTGCTCCGGGGGCGACCTTTCCGTGTTCCCCTCCCTTGCCGAGCACTCAAGATGCCTGGACTGGATGGCTCATCAGGGTGCGGACGTGGGCCGGGCAATGGCCCAGTGCGGCAAGGTCATTTTGGGCAGGATCAACGGCCACTGTCTTGCGGGCGGCCTGGAGCTGGCACTCTGCTGCGACCTCCTGTATGCGCGGGCTTCCGCCAGGATGGGCTTCACCGAAATCAACATGGGGATTCTTCCCGGATGGGGCGGCACCACCCGTATCGTGCGGAGCATGCCGCTTTTTCGGGCGCGCGAGATCATCTATTCGGGCCGCAAGGACTACACGGCAACCCAGATGTACGAAATGGGCCTTTTGACCAGGGTTTTTGCGGACGAAGAGTTCGACGCCAAGTTCGAGGAAGCGGTGGCGCAGATCGCATCCAAGAAACCCATAGCGCTTCGCATGGCAAAGGAGGTCATGGCCTGCTCCGCCGACGGAGCGCCCCTGGAAACGGCCCTTGCGGTGGAGCGCAACGGCATAACCTGGCTGGTGCACGCCCCCGATATCCAGACTCTGCTTGCGGCATACAGGCAGACCCCCTGACCGCCCAAAGGAGCATAAAAGACGGAAACAGGGCTCCAAATAGTTTCAAGGAGGCAACATGGATTTTTCCCTTTCCAAGCAGCAGGAAATGCTCGTTCGTGAAATGTCCAATTTCTGCAAAAAGGAGCTTTCCCACGAATACGTCCTTTGGATGGACGACAACGTGGATTTCGTGCCGGACGAGCTCTGGAAGAAGTTTGCGGACGTGGGTCTTTTCAACAGCGGCATTCCCGAGCAGTACGGCGGAGACGGCCTGCCCATGGTGGACCTGATGCTGGGGTTCGAGCAGGTATGCAAGGCGTCGCTTTCGGTGGCCAACGCGGTGGGCGCCACCATCGGCTTCGGGACCCGCTTCATCGCGGAATTGGGAAGCGAGGCTCAGAAGTCCGAGCTCCTTCCCAGGCTAGGCAAGGGCGAGCTCAAGATGTGCATGGCTCTTACGGAGCCGGCCGGAGGCACCGACATACTGGGCTCCATTTCCACGGCTGCGGAAGAAAAAGGCGACTCCTGGGTTATCAACGGTCAGAAGATCTTCATCACCGGGGCGCACGTGGCGGATTACATGATCGTCATCGCTAAAACCGATCCGGGAGCCAAGCCCAGCCGCTCGCTCTCGGTTTTTCTGGTTCCCGGAAAGTCAAAGGGGATCCGCATCAGCCGGGTGCCCAAGATCAGCTTCCACCACTGCGACTCGGTGGAGGTCTTCTTCGACAACGTTGAAATCCCAAAAGAAAACATGCTGGGCACCAGGGGTAACGGCTGGTACGAGATGCTCGCGGTCCTGAACCCGGAGCGCATAGGGGTGGCCATGATGGGTGTGGGCATCATCGCGGCCTGCTACGAGTATGCCATGAATTACGCCCAACAGCGACAGGCCTTCGGCGGCCCCATCAGCCGGTTCCAGATACTTCAGAAGTACCTTTCAGACATGTTCATCAACCTGGAGAACGCCCGGAACATAACCTACAAGGCGGCCTGGCTCCACGACGCCGGAAAGCCTTACCACGTTGAGGCCACCATGGCGAAGCTAGTTGCCGCAGAGGGTGCGTTGCACGCTGCGGTACACGGCGCCGAGATCATGGGGGGATACGGCATATGCAAGGAGTTTCCCATGCAGATGTATCTTCGGGACTCCTTCCAGATCCAGTTTTCGCCCATATCCAACGAAATGAGCCGAAACATGCTGATGCAGTTTCAGGGGCTGCCCAAATCCTGGTCATAGAAGCCTGTCTAAAACGCGAACTGCTGTGTCAGACCGGGCCGGGCGGGTCGTCATGTACCGTAAGTGCTATTCCTCCCCGCCCGGCCCGGTCTTCCTTGCATTTCATCGTTTTATCCAGGCTTCTTACCCGGCCTTTTTCAACGGGCAGTTAGAAGTCGCATTAGGAGGGTTCCATGTACACACTGGGCGACATTCCCCGCAAGAGCGCGCTGTTTTACGGAGATCGGACGGCGGTGGTGTTCGAGGAAATCAGGCTGACCCACCGGGAATTCAACTTGCGTGTAAACCGGCTGGCCAATGCCCTGGCCGCCCGGGGCATTGTAAAGGGCGACAGGATAGCCATTCTCGGCGAGAACAGCGACCGCTACCTTACCGCCTATTTTGCGGCCGTGAAAATTGGCGCCTGCGTGGTGCCGTTGAACTTCAGGCTTGCGGACAACGAAATTACGCACATTCTCGAAGACTCGGAAGCGAATCTATTGTTCGCGGGAGAAGGATACGAGCAAAGGGCTGCGGCCATCGGCGGCCAGATACCTTCCCTGGGGCCTGTCATCGCCCTGGAAAAGGCCTCTATCGGCACAGTGTTCCTGGAGGACCTGATACGGGACATGCCGGATCGGGAGCCGGATGCTGTCGTGGACGAAAATGACCTGGCGGTATTGATGTACACCGGTGGCACAACCGGCCATCCCAAGGGCGTGATGCTCTCCCACCGCAACCTCATGACCGCGGTCACCTCCATGGCAGTGATCGCCGGAGTCCGCTCCACCGATTCCACCTGTTTCGTCCTGCCCCTTTTTCACGTGTCCATCTGGCCGGTGTTCCTGCTCCTCTTGGCGGGGGGCAAGGTTGTCATCAACAGGAAGCTGGACCTTGGGGAAATCCTTAGGCTCATACAGGACGAACGATGCACCCACATGAACCTGGTGCCCACCGTTTACACCTGGCTCATGGAGTATCCTCTCGTGGACCGGTACGATCTGGGAAGTCTTCAACTCCTAACCTATGCCGGAAGCCCTTTCCCGCCTGAAAATCTCAAGAAGTGCATTGGCCGCTTCGGTTCCCTCTTTGCCCAGGGTTACGGCAGCACGGAAACCGCGGGCGGTCCGGTCAGCTTCCTGCCCATGGAGGACCACCATGTTTCCGGGCCTGGCTCTCGCCTCCTGGCCAGCGCCGGAAAACCGGCCGTCTGCTCCGAGGTTAGGATTCTGGACGAGAACGGCAATCCGCTTCCGCCGGGCAAAATAGGCGAGGTGGCCGTAAAGGGCCGGCACGTGATGATGGGGTACTGGAAAAACCCGGAGCTGACGGGCCAGGTGCTGCGGGACGGATGGCTCCACATGGGCGACATGGGGTACCTGGACGAGGAAGGCTACCTGTTCCTGGTGGATCGCAAGGCCGACATGATCGTGACCGGCGGGGAAAACGTCTATCCCCAGGAAACCGAAAACGTTCTTTACGAACACCAGGCGGTGCTGGAGTGCGCGGTGGTCTCGGCGCCAGATGAAAGATGGGGCGAGAGAGTCCAGGCTGTAGTTGTTCTCAAACCAGGAGCAAAAGCCGGCGCGGAGGAGCTTATCGCTCACTGCAAGGCGAGGCTTGCAGGTTACAAATGCCCCAAGACGGTGGTTTTTCAGGAGGCTCTTCCCAAGACCCCCATAGGAAAGATTTTGCGAAAGGAACTCAAGCAGGAGTTCTGGAAAGACCATAAGCGTTCAATCGGGTAGGCAATTCCGGTACGTACCCCACTATAATAAAGGAGAAGGTCATGAGCGCCAACGTGTTATTCGAACCCATCGCCATCGGAGACATGGAGCTTAAAAACCGCATAGCCATGGCCCCCATGAATCCCGGCTACACCGGCCCCTTCGGCTACCACAGCGACCAGTCGACCGCCTGGTACGCCATGAGGGCGCGCGGCGGGTTCGGGCTCATCATCACCGAATGCGTGGTGATGAACCCACACCGCTGGGGCGGGCAGGAGTCACTCAACCCTTCGCTTCTGACCGATGAACGCTATTACCGCTTCCACAGCGAAATGCTGGATGTGCTTCACCATTACAAAGGTGTCAAGGTCTGCATCCAGCTTTCCCCGGGCTGGGGCCGCCAGGGCCACCCGCACGCTGAAAGCCGCGACTGCCCTGCAGGCGCTCCTTCGGCCATTCCCATGGAAACCGACATGCGCTTGCTGAACAAAGGCTGGCACAAGCAGTTGAAGCGTCTTGCCCCTCCGGAAATCGGACACCTTCTGCCCGACCTGGAAACCATCCAGAACATGAATGATGAGGAGTATTCCGCTTTCAGGATGCTGGTCTACGAGGTCCTGGTGAAGAATATGCCGGACATGGCCCATGTAATCTTCGGAGACACCCCCAGGGCGCTTTCCATACCTGAAATCATTGACCTGGAGGACCGTTTCGCAGCCCAGGCCCGCGCCGCCTTCCTGCTGGGCTACGACGCCCTGGAGGTCCATGCGCCCCACGGGTACCTCATCCACCAGTTCCTGTCCCCCCGGAGCAACCACCGCCACGACCAGTACGGCGGAAGCCTGGAAAACCGCGCGCGTTTTCTCATCAATATCGTCGGCAAGACCCGGGAGGCCGTCGGCCCGAACAAACCCCTGGGAGTCCGTCTTTCCGGCGATGAACTCATGCCTGGCGGCATAACCCATGATGAGATCAAGCAGGTGGTGGCCTGGTGCACCGATGCGGGGGCCAATTTCTTCGACATCTCCCAGGGCTCATACGAAAACCCCGGCGCCGCCTTCGCTCCCGACGGCGAGGATGATTACACCCGCTGGGCTCCTGGCTTCAAGGAAGCATCCAAGGGACTTCCCATCATCACTCCCAACTTCATCAACCCGGAAACCGCCGCGGCTGCGATTTCAAGCGGCAAGACCGATATAATCTCCTTGGGACGCCAGTCCATCGCGGACCCTTTCTGGCCCGTCAAGGCCAAGGAGGGGCGGATAAAAGACATCGTAAAGTGCGTGCGCTGCGGCAAATGCTACTCCGACCTCATGACCGCACACTGGCTGGGCTGCACTGTAAACCCACTGGCGGGCAAGGAAAAGCTCTACCCCGAGTTCTGGCTGGACACCCCGGAGCTTCAGAACAAGGTGGCCAAGTTCATGAAAAGGGCCCACGGCCTTCCCCAGATATGACGGCTTCGTAAAAAGGCGTGATGCTGCGTTGCACATCGCCAGGGCGGTCGGTCATATACGACAAGTATTATTCCTCCCGCCCTGGCTCGTGCGCCTTGCCTGACGCCTTTTATACTAAGCCGTCAGGTGTGTTTGGATGACATCGACGCTTTCATGGATTTAAAAAAGTTTTCCGCAGTGCTTTTACGGTTCCACCAAATATAACAAGAACGAACCAGTCCAGGAGACCGCAGCCATGACAACGGAAACGAACGTAAAAGACGACTTCTTCAAGATCGACCCGGAGGCCCATCTCATCGGCGACATGGAAGCGGTCCAGCATTTTCCGGGTGTTCAGATGTGGTGGAAGGCCATTGAAAGCATTTCGCGGCCCATGGTCACAGGCATGCCCGACTCCTTCCTCTTAAGCCTTGAGGAATGGGAAATGATCAAGAGCGCGGACCCGGAAATCCTCTTGCGCGTGATGGACAAGCACGGGGTGGATGTTGCCTGCCTCTTACCGGAGTCCATGATGGACACCACCGGCTACACCAGCCGGTGGGTTACGAACGGCGAGATGGCAAGGGTTGCCGACAGGCACCCGGACCGGTTCCTGTATCAGCCGAACCTAAGCCCCATCAAGCACGGCGGAGTCAAGAAAAGCATCTGGGAGCTTGAATACTGGGTCAAGGAGCGGGGGGCGAAGATATTCAAGTTCTACCCGCCTGAAGACACTTACATCAACGACCCGGACCTGTGGCCTTTTTACAAGGAGGCGGAGAAGCTCGGCATCGTGCTGGACATCCACACGGGATTCTGCTGGGTGCCTCCGGGGAAATCCAAGTACGCCCTGCCGGTGCTTCTGGACGACGTGGCCCGGGACTTCCCCGGCCTTAAGATCGTGGCCTTCCACATGGGTTACCCCTACTGCGACGATCTCAACATGGTGGCCATGGGGCATCCCAACGTTTACGTCTGCCTGTCGCTGCTTGTGCCCTGGGCTTTATGCGCGCCCCGCAAGTTCGGAAAGATCATAGGCGAAGCCCTCCGTTGGGTGGGGCCGGACAAGATCATCTGGGGGACGGATTTTGCAGGCTTCGGGTTCCAGGTGGCCGCGGCGGTAAAGGGCCTGCGGGAATTCCAGATCCCAGAGGATCTGCAGAAAGGCTACGGCTATCCGGCCATCACCGAGGATGACCGCAGGAAGATTTTCGGCGGAAACCTAGGCAGGCTTTTGGGAATCGATACTTCCAAAAGACGCATTCAATAATGTCCGGCGTGTTTTATCAAGGCCCCGGAGTTGCCACATCCCGGGCCTTGATGAAGCCTCCGCCTAAAGCTTCCCCGGAATAAAAGTGGTAAATCCCATCCCTCGCCATTGAGAACTCCGCAAGCCGGCCACAAACGGTCTCATAAGAAAACGAAAAGGAGGAACACGCCATGCGGTTCATTTACAGGATAACGGGAGCTTGCATTACGTTGCTGCTTGCTCTTTCGATAACGGGCGAATGTTCGGCGGCTGAAAAAATCAGCTGGAAAGTGGCCACGCTGGCTCCCCAGAATGTGGGATATGCGAAGGAATTCGCCTCCATCCTCGTTCCCGCCCTGTCCAAGGCCACCAACGGCAACCTTGCCGTAAAGGTTTATTGGGGCGGAGTAATGGGAGACGACGGCCAGTACCTGCAAAAAATGCGGATAGGTCAGATTCAGGCCGCCGGCATGTCCGCCGAGGGGACTTTGAACATGTCAAAGCCCTTAACCGTGCTTAGCCTGCCATTCCTCTTCAACAATTATGAAGAGGTTGACTACATAAAGAAAAAGATGACTCAGCGCTTCGACAGCCTCATCTCCGCGGACGGATTCAGGCTTCTGTTGTGGCTGGACCAGGATTTCGACCAGATATATTCCATAAGATTTCCCATAACCAGGCTGGCCGATTTTTCCAAAGCCCGTTTCATCATCTGGTCCGGCTCCATGGAAGGCAGGTTTTTGGAGCAGCTTGGAACTCATCCGGTTATATCGGCGGTTACTGAAATTCCGGCATCGATAAAAAGCGGAATATCCGACGCGGCGTTCACTCCGGCCCTCTTCGTGGTGGGCGCCCAGCTCTATTCGACCTTCCAATATGTGAATCCCATGAAGTGCCGATATTTTCCGGCCTTTACCGTTTGCAGCGACAAAGCCTGGGGTCAATTGCAGCCGCAGTATCAGCGGGCCATCGTGGAAGGGCGCGGAAAATGGGCCGATGATTTTTGCAAGGCTAGCCGCCTGGATACCGAAAAAGCACTTAAGGCCATGAAGGACTATGGATTGAAATTTGTGACTTCGTCCCCGGATGAGATCAGGGATATTCGCAATAAAACCATCCCCCTATGGGACGAGTTTGCCGGAAAACTTTACAGCCGCGAACTCTTAAATGAAATCAAAGGGCTCCTGGCCCAGTACCGCTCTTCAAGAAAAAGCGGATAGAACGCGTCATAGTCGCTCTTGAAACCAGGACGTCTGGAAGCTCTTTTCCAGCGAGTCGAAGCACGGATATGCGAGGCATGTAACTTACCGTGAAAAAGTTGGACTACGTGAGGCTTTCGCCCAACACCATGTGGCTTTTGACGGCGCCTTTCCGGGCCTATTTTTCCCCGGTTTTCAATGGGCTTTCCAACATACCCGATCATGGCCCCTTTCTTTTCGTGGGAAACCACACCATCTACGGGATATCAGACATTCCGCTGATAGCGGCCGGTCTTTGCAGGGAAAAAGGTATATATCTTCGGATGTTGGCTGACAAGTTTCACTTTTTGGTGCCCGTGTGGGGCGATTTGGTCAAGGCCCTTGGCGGGGTGAAGGGAACCCCCAAAAACTGCGCCGATCTCATGGAAGCCCGCGAAAACATAATGGTCTTTCCAGGAGGCGGCCGGGAGGTGTGCAAGCGCCGGGGAGAACGTTACAAGCTCATCTGGAAGGAGCGGGCCGGATTCGTGCGCATGGCGGTGCAGCACGGCTACCGCATCCTGCCCATGGCCTCGGTGGGGCCTGAAAACGCGTGGACCATCCTTTACGACGCGGACGATTTCCTGAAATCCTGGATGGGGAAAATCCTCGCCAGGAAGGGCATAGTGCGGGGAATCATGCGGAACGGCGAGGCCATTCCGCCCATAGCCAGGGGAATCGGCCCCACAATCATACCCCGGCCGGAACGCTTCTATTTTTCATTCGGAAAGCCCATCGATACCGAACACTTCAAGGGCGCCGCCAACGACAGGGCCGTGTTGTACGGCATCCGAAAGGAAGTGGGCGACTCCATCACGGATCAGATCGGCAGGCTCCTCATAGAGCGCGAGCAGGACATGAACAAGGGGTTTTTGCGCAGGACGCTCACCCGGTTGTGACAGGCCGGTCCAAAACGCGAACCGCCTTGGGGGAGCTGTTCACCGGCTCCGGTCCGAACCGCGCCATATAGTTCTTTCCATAACCGGTTATTATTCGGAGCAATAAATATTCTATTTATCGCGGGATGTGTTATGGTTTGACCATGAACTTCAACGACACCCGCAAATTGAGTCCCAAGGCACAGGAAGCATTCCGTATTCGCGCCGTCCAGACGGTTTTGGACGGGAAGACGCAAAAAGAAGTGGCCCAGGTCTTTGGAGTGACCACGCGATCCGTCAACACCTGGGTCAAGATATATCGAGCTCGGGGTTTGGAGGGCCTCAAAACCGGAAGGCAGGGACGCCCCAAGGGCGGCGCGCTTCTGCCCTGGCAGGCCGCCAAAATCGCTCGGTCCATCAAGGACAACATGCCGGATTAATTGCATTTTCCTTTCATTTGTGGACCCGCGAAAGCGTGGCGCTCTGATCGAAGACCGTTTCGACATCCGCCTTTCCCGCTGGACCGTGGGACGCTACCTGAAGCGCTGGGGCTACACTCCGCAAAAGCCACTGAAAAGGGCCTACGAGCGCTACCCGGCGGCGGTTAAAATTTGGATGGACTAGGACTATCCGGCCATCCACAAACAGGCCCGCGCCGAAAACGCGATCATTCTCTGGGGCGACGGGATGGGTATGCGCTCCGACCATGCGGTTGGGCGCACTTACGGCAAACGCGGCGAAATCCCCGGGGCCATAGAGCCGGTCCAGTCGGCGGTCGTCCAGGGCCTTGCCCGGGCTTTTTCCTGGGCCGAGTGCCTGGAAACCGGGCAGGTCAAATCCATAAGCGACCTGGCGGCCCGCCTGGAGGTGGACGGCTCCTACGTCACCCGCATCCTGAAGCTGGCGACTCTGGCCCCGGACATCGTCGAGAAGATCATCAACGGCGAGGAGCCGGACGGGCTGTCCCTGGCCAAGCTAACCCAGGGCTTCCCGGAGGATTGGGAGGAGCAGCGCCGTCAATTCGGCCTTACTACCGATTGTTCATAGGACCAAGAGCAACCAAGAAAGCCAGCCTTCAGGGTCGGCTTTTAGGATTATTCGGTTTTCGCTTGCTTTGATGATCGTTTCATCCCTGGTGGCAATAATGTGGAATGAGCTTAGCTTTCATTGAGCTGAAAAATTGGGGAGGCAATCAAATGTGGCAGATAGTGATAATTTTTGAAAAACAGGAACCACAAAATGTGTGGCTGGGCCATCGGGTCGGTTTAGTGATTCTGCGCAAAGTATCTGGTCATCCAAGAAAAACCAGAGCACACAAGGGCGGCATTGCCGCTATCCCGTGTCCAACTTTTTAGTGGTTCTTTATTCGTTGCATAAGAACCAACAAACCTGTCTTATTTCAATAACCAAGGCAACGCGGCATCGAGGAAGGCCTTCGGATTATCAACATGCGCAAAGTGAGAAGCTTGTTGAAGGCGTATCAATGGCGCTCCTGTGCGAGCTGCCATTATGTCGCCGAAATATGCTGGCACCATGGGATCGTGCTCGGCATAAAGCAGGAGTAAAGGGATTGGGAACAATTCTCCACGAAGTTGTCTCGTATGCAGCTCGTGCTGAAAGTCTTGGATTGGCTCAGGCGCCATTACCTCAGTAAGGTGTTTGACAAAAGCCATCGATCCTTCCGCCGTCGATAACGGTGCGCCATATTCACGAACTTCCTCGAGCGATTTGAGCGATTCGTCCCAGTAGTGCACATTTT
>JAKAGN010000549.1 GCA_021815525.1 Deltaproteobacteria bacterium | reverse complement strand
GTTTGCGCCCCCGGTCATTTTGGGAAAGGGAGGGAGGGGGTGCGGGGGAGGGAGGGAAAACCCTTTTGAAAAAAGGGTTTTCCCTCCCTCCCCCGCGATTCTACCCCTTCCGCCCCCACAGGAATGCCGCGGACAGGGTGTAGAATGCCGCGATGATCCATCCCAGGGCGTGGATGCCGGTCACGAGGCTTGCGTACTCGCACAGTCCTCCGGCCATTGCGCCCAGGAGGTTCCATCCGAAGGCCGCGGAGGGGCGGGGGCTTTGTTGGAAGGAGCGGGCGAAGACGAGGCCGGCTCCGAGCACGGGAAGGCCCAGGCGCAGGGCGGCCAGGGCCAGGCGTGGCGGGAGGCCGTGGCCGAGGAGCGCGCCCGGGGAAAGGAGAAGCCCGGCCGCGACGCCTGTTGCTAAGATGAGGTAGCCCGTGCGCCGCGAGAGGCGCGGAAAGAGCATGGCCGCGGCGTTGGCCGCGCCGGTGGCCAGGAGCACGGCGGTGATGACGATGGAGTTCACCATCCAGGTGTTGCCGAAGGAGAGGAGCGACTCGGAGATGCCGCGTATTTCCAGCAGCATGAAGCCCGCGCCCAGGAAGAAGAAGTGTCCGTCGGGGCGGGTGGCGTCCCGGGGCCGCGCGGCCGCGACGAGGAGCCCGGAAACCGCCAGCACGAAGAGGATGAGGAGCACGTAGGCGTTAGGGAGCACCGGCCCGGCCAGGTAGAACTCCGGCCAGTCGTCGGTGGATATCCTGACGTTGTTGTGCCAGGCTTCGGGCGGCGGGGGGGAGCCTTTTCGGATGAAAAAGTGCGGCCCCACCGAGTTTTCGGCGTCCGGCGTGTAGCCGAAGACCCGCCACAGGATTTCCGCCATCCGGGCGCGGGACCAGGGCACGCCGTACCAGTGGAAGCCCGAGAAAAGCATTGCGAAGAGGCCGTCCTCGGCCATGTGGGCCCGGACGTCCTCGAAGAACTCCTTGGTGAAGATGGTGCTGTCGAGCCGGAGGCCCGCGCTCGTGGCGTACTGGGAGTGGGCGTCCACGGCGTTCATCACGATCAGGTCGTAACGTTTGTTTGTGCCGCGCAGGAAGTTGCGGGCGTCGTCCACGAAAAGCCGCACCCTGGGCGAGTCGTAGGGGTGGTCCGGGTGGAGGTGCTTTCCCAGGGCGGCGATTCCCGGGTCTATCTCCACGGCGTCGATCTGGGGCGCGCCGTTCCGGAGGGCCGCCGCGGCCTCGTTGCCCACGCCCGAGGCGATGATGAGGACGCTTTTGGGGGCGCTTCGCCGGTAGGGCTCCTCGTACACCATGCGGTTGACGGCGAGGCTCCGGAAGCCCTTCTTGACGGCCCGCTCGTCGAAGGCGGAAAGAACCGCGCCCAGGGTGGCCGAGTCCAGGCCGAGATCGAGGTGCATCATCTGCTGGTGGTACTCGCGGTTCACGTAAACCGGGATGCTCAAGATCGTGTCCAGGTTTTGTCCCGACGGCAGGGCCAGCCGGGCCCGGATGGTCTCCCAGGAGAGGCGCTGGTAGGGCGACCACAGGACCTCGCGGATGCGGGCGGACTCGAGAACGGGCGGAAACACGGCAAGAAAGGCCCCGACGCAGGCCAGGGCCGCGAAAAGGCGGGGGCGGCGGCCGGATAGGGGGAAAAAAAGCGGCAGAAGCGAAGCGAGCCCGCACGCGAACCAGGCCGGCGGCTGGAGGGAGAGAAGGCTTAGGGCGGTGAAGGCCAGGGTGCCGCATATGGCCCCGCCGATGTTTGCGAGGTAGGCGGAAAGCGGGGCAAGCGGCGCGAAGAGGCGGGCCGTGAGAACGCCCAGCGGAAAAAAGGCGAAAACCGCCGCCAGGAACGAGGCCCCCACAACGAGCCCGCCGCCCGTGCCCCTTCCGAAGAACTCCAGGGTGAGGCGGACGTTTCGGTAATTGTCCGCCTGGCCCTGGCCCAGGACGTGGGACGAGGGCCCGAAGCCCCACCAGCGCACCGCCTCGCCCCCGAAAACGGCCCCCACGGATATGAGGGCAAGGCCCGCCAGGAAGGCCGCCAGGAGCGCCGCGCCGGAGTCGCGCCCGCGTCCTTGGGCCAGGAACCCGAGCCCCAGGCCCAGGAAGGCCGCCAGGAGCACCAGGGAGCGGAAGTAGCCCAGAAGCGGCAGCTCGCCCGGCAGCCAGCGTATGAGGAGCACCTCGAAGAAGAGGGCCGCGAAGCTTGCCAGGAAAAGCCGGGCAAGGGGGAGGAGCGCCGCGCGGCCCGTAAGGGGGCGGGCCGGAGCGCCGTCCTGCCCGGGCCGATCGTCCGCGGCGGCCGCGGGCGGGTCCGCGCCCATCCGGGCCTCTTGGTTCCCTTCGGGCTGCTCGGGGTTTTCCATGCCTCGCGGCGCTCCTGGTTTTCGCTGAAAAGGCCGGGCGTCTTCGATCCGGGCACCCTACCCTTTTTCATTGCCGGATTGCAAGGGATGCCGAGGCGGGCGGGTAACCATTCAGTTTTGCGGGGGGAGGGGAAACCCTTTTTTCAAA
>JAKAGN010000548.1 GCA_021815525.1 Deltaproteobacteria bacterium | reverse complement strand
CGGCTCGCGGAGACCCTGGGCGTGGCCTTCCTGCGCTTCGACATGAGCGAGTACATGGAAAAGCACACCGTGTCGCGCTTGATCGGCGCGCCCCCCGGCTACGTGGGCTTCGACCAGGGCGGGCTCCTGACCGACCAGGTGGGGAAAAACCCTTACTCGGTGCTCCTTCTGGACGAGATCGAAAAGGCCCACCCGGACGTCTTCAACATTTTGCTCCAGGTCATGGACCACGCGAGCCTCACGGACCACAACGGCAAGAAGGCGGACTTCAGGAACGTCATCCTGATCATGACCAGCAACGCCGGGGCCCGTGAGATGGAGAGCGCCACCATAGGCTTCTCCGGCGGCTCCGGAGAGGCGGCCCACAAGGGCAGGAAGGCCGTGGAGAAGGTCTTTTCCCCGGAGTTCCGCAACCGCCTGGACGCCGTCATCGCCTTTGCGCCCCTTTCGCTTCCCGTCATGGAGAAGATCGTGGACAAGGCCATGAAGGAGCTTTCCGTCCAGCTTTTGGCCCGCAAGGTGACGGCGGCGCTCACCCCCGCCGCCCGCGCGTACCTGGCCAGGAAGGGCTTCGACCCCAAGTTCGGCGCGCGGCCCTTGAACCGCCTGATCCAGCAGGAGATAAAGGACCCGCTGGCGGACGAGATGCTCTTCGGGCGCCTGCGGAAGGGCGGGAACGTGACCGTGGACCTTTCGGAGGGAAAGCTTGTCTTCTCCTTCGCCGGCGGAGCGGAAGCCCCTGACGGGGCGGGCAGGGACTTCGCCTCAAACGGCGACGAGCCGGACGGCGGCGACGAGGCGTGATGCGATGCCAAGCAGCGTTAAAGGGTATGGCGGCCGGTTGAAAAAGGCTACGCGTGAAGCCTGGATAAAAACGATGAGATACAAGGAACGCGAAAAGCCGATGAGCAAGCGTATTGTATATACGTGGCGGAATCGGCTTTGAAGCGTGACGCCGTAGATCGCGTTTTTAGACAGGCTGTGCCCGCGGCGTTCGGCCTGGGGGTGGTGCTTTGGCTCGCGGCGGGCTTTTCCGAGAACCGGGCCGACACCGACACCTGGATCTACCTCAACTTCGGCCGGGAGTTCTTCCGGGGCGCGGGCTTCCTTCACCGGGACGTCTTCGCCTACGTGCCCACGGTCCGGCACTGGGTCTTCCACGAGTGGCTGGCGGGGGTCCTCTTTTATCCGGTTTACGCGGCGCTCGGCGCGGCCGGGCTCACGCTTTGGAAGTACCTCATCGGCTTTTCCACGGCCGCGGCGGCCTACGGGGCCTCGCTCCGGCGCGGAACCCCGCCCCGGGCGGCCGCGGCCGCGCTTCCGTGCGGCCTCTCCTTCGTCTTTTCGGCCTTCGCTCCACTCCGGGCCCAGGTCTTCACCTTCCTTTTCCTGGCTCTCACCATCCTCGTCCTGGAGGACGCGCGCGGCAGGGAGCGGCCCGGCCGCGCCTTCGTCCTCGTCCCGATTTTCGCGCTCTGGGCCAACCTCCACGGCGGCTTCCTTGCGGGCCTGGGGGTCACGGCCATTTACGCGGCGGCCCGGGCCATCGAGCGCCGGCCGCTTTCGCCCTTCCTCCTCCTCCTCCTGTCCTCAACCGCAGCCACGCTGGTCAACCCCTACGGTTTCCGGCTCTGGACCTCGGTCATCACCCACGCGGCCGCGCCCGAGGCCAGGGTCACGGAGTGGGACTCCGTGCTCCGCGCCCTGTCCCTTGGTGAGAACCTCTGGACCGTCTTCGCCTTCTTCACGGCGGGAGCCGCGGCCGCGCTCCTTTTCGCCCGCCGCCTTAAAAGCGACCTTCCGGCCGCGCTCACCCTGGCGGCCCTTTTCATCCTGGGGCTTTCCCATATCCGCCACGTGGCCCTTTTCGGGCTGGCGCTTTCCATCTACGGCGGCCGGGCGGCCGTGGATCTCTGGCGCGCGCGGGGCGTCCGCCGAAAGGCCGTTTTCGCGGCTCTGATGGCGGCCTTTTCGCCCTTCGCCGTCGTGGTGCTCCTCCAGAACGTGGGGCCCCTCGTGCGGCCGGACCTGGCGGGCTCGCCGCTCGCCCTCGAATGCCCCTCCTGCCCCAGGGGCGAGGGCGGCGACCCCTGCTACCCCGTGGGGGCCGTGAGGTACATCCGCGAGCACGGCATGAAGGGGAAGATCGCCGCCAACTATGCCTGGGGCGCCTTCCTGAGCTTCTTCCTCAACCCCGGCTGCCTCGGGGCCGTGGACGCCCGCTGCGAGACGGTGTTCCCGGAAGATGTGCGAAAGGCCTACTTCGAGTTTTTGACCGGCGGGCCGCGCTGGCGGGACTTCCTCGCCGCCTACCCGCCCGACATGATCCTCCTTAGAAACGGAACCGTGGCCGCCCACCTCCTCTCCAGGGACCCGGCCTGGAAAAAGACCTACGAGGACGAAGGCTCGGTCCTGTTCACGCCCCGCACCCCCCAACCCCTCTCAAAAAGATAAAAGCGCCTCCGGCGGCCGGGGAGACTACGTCCCCCCGGACCCCCGATATTATAGCGGCG
>JAKAGN010000547.1 GCA_021815525.1 Deltaproteobacteria bacterium | reverse complement strand
CTTCCGAGCATCCAGAACTTCGGGGCCATCAACATCCTTTGCACCGACAAGACCGGCACCCTGACCCAGGACAGGGTGGTGCTGGAGCGCCACGTGGACATCACGGGCCGCGAAAGCGACGACGTCTTAACCTACGCCTACCTCAACAGCTTCTACCAGACCGGGCTGCGGAGCCTCATAGACCGCGCGGTCCTGGACCGGATAGAGCTGGACGCCCAGGACAACTGCACCCTTGTGGACGAGCTGCCCTTCGATTTCCAGCGCCGCCGCATGTCCGTGGTGGTGGACTACGAGGGGGACCACGTCCTGATCTGCAAGGGCGCGGTGGAGGAAATATACGAGTGCTGCAGCCAGTACCAGCTCGGCGACGAGGTTTTTCCCCTCATTCCCATGATCCGGGAAAACCTCTTCGAGGAGGTGGATAGCCTGAACAAGGACGGGTTCCGGGTGCTGGCGGTGGCCTACCGGGAGTTCCCGCGGCAAAAGGTGACCTTCACCACCGCCGACGAGGGCGGCCTCATCCTCCTGGGCTACATAGCCTTCTTCGATCCGCCCAAGGTGTCGGTGCTGGAAGCCATCGGCCAGCTTAGTGACGCCGGCGTGCGGGTCAAGGTGCTGACCGGCGACAACGCGCTGGTGACCCGCAAGATATGCCGGGACGTGGGTTTCGCCATTGGAAGGCTCGTCACCGGAGGCGAGCTGGCCGCCCTTTCCGAGGAGGAGTTCGGCCAAGCCGTTGAGGACGCTGACGTTTTCGTGAAGCTCACCCCGTCCCAGAAGGAGGGTATCGTCCGGAAGCTCCGCGAGCGGGGGCACGTGGTGGGCTTCATGGGGGACGGCATCAACGACGCGCCGGCCTTGAAGAGCGCCGACGTGGGCATCTCCGTGGATTCCGCCGTTGACGTGGCCAAGGAGGCGGCCGACATCGTGCTCCTGGAAAAGAGCCTTCTGGTCCTCGAAGAGGGGATCATGGAGGGGCGCCGCGTCTTCGCCAACATCGTGAAATATATCCGAATGGGCTCAAGCTCCAACTTCGGCAACATGTTCAGCGTGATCGGCGCCAGCTGCCTTTTCCCCTTTCTCCCGATGAGGCCGATTCAAATCCTCGTCAACAACCTTCTCTACGACTTTTCACAGACAGGCATACCGACAGACAGCGTTGACGCTGAGCTTATCGCAAAGCCCCTTACGTGGAACATCGGCAACATAAAACGCTTCATGATCTCCATCGGGCCCATAAGCTCCATCTTCGACTACGCCACTTACGCCCTCATGTGGTTCTTCTTCGCCGTTAGCGCCTATAACGCTCCCGGCGCGTCGCCGGCCGAAAAGGAGGGCCTGGTCCGGCTCTTCCAGACCGGCTGGTTCGTGGAGTCGCTTTTCACCCAGACATTGATCGTCCACATAATAAGGACGAGAAGGATACCCTTCCTGGGGAGCCGCGCGTCCTTCCCCATGACCGTCACCACTCTCTTCATTCTCGCAGTGGGGGCTTGGCTGCCGTACTCGCCCTTCGCCGGGGCCCTCGGCATGGTCCCCCTGCCTCCCGTCTACTGGGCCTGGATCGCGGGCTTCCTCCTTTGTTACGCCACCATTACACACATGGCCAAAACCTGGTTCTTCAAACGCTTCGGAGGGGATTAAGGCATGGACAGCCTGTTGGACGCGCTTCAGGAAGGACGCCTCATAGAGCTTCCGGAAAACGACAAGGAGGACGCGCTCCGCTTCCTGGCCCACATCATCGAGGCCATTCCCTCCCTTCCCACCGGGCTCGACGCGGTGGGCATGATCATGGACCGGGAGCGCTCCGCCGACACGTCCCTGGGCAAGGGCTGGGCCTGCCCCCACGCGCGCGTGCCCTTCGACGACGACCTCCTGTGCGTCGTGGGCTGGAGCCCCCAGGGCATCCAGTACGGCGCCCGCGACGGAATTCCCGTCTCGGTGGTGGTAATGTACCTCGTGCCGGAAAACCAGTGGAACAACTACCTCCGGGAGGTCTCCCTCCTGGCCAAGGCCCTGTCGGTCTACCCGGGCCTTGAAAAAATGAGGGCGGCCAAGGAACTGAACGAGATCCGGGACCACCTCCTGGACCTAATCAGCTCCACCAAGGAGACCGTGGGCCCCGACAGCCGCGCGCGCATGATCCGCCTGCAGACGCGGCCCACCCTGGAGCCCGTGGGCGCAGCCGCCGACCTCACGAACCTCGTCCTGGAGCCCATTACCCTCATCGCCGGAACGGGCATCAAGCACATCGTCCTGACCCAAAACCCGTCCCTGGCGCAGATCCTCGACACGGCCCCGGGCCTCGTCGAGAAGATGGAAGCGGAGGGCGCCTTCCAGAAGGGCGGCTGGCGGGTGGTGAAGCGCGGCAAGACGGTCTACCAGCACGGCCGGGCCGCCTACGACTGCCTGGCCATCAGGGTGGCCCGCGGCAAGTGAGACCGGCTTGCGCGCGAAGGAGAGGAGCCGCGGGGGGAAGGGGGGAGGAAAACCTTTTGCGCGCAAAAGGTTTTCCT
>JAKAGN010000546.1 GCA_021815525.1 Deltaproteobacteria bacterium | reverse complement strand
CAAAAGGCCCGGGGTTGCAAACCGCCCCCGGACCCCCGATATGGCTGAGCCTTGCGCCGCAAGGCTCAGCGGCTTATCCAGGGCTTCGCATCTTACCTTCCGCAACCTGGAAGGTTGGGGAAAAAGGACTCCGTGTAGATCAGCCGGGATGCTCTATTTTTGAACGCAACCTGGTATTATTGGGAGGCGCGCGCGGATGAAAAAGCTCTTGGGCATTCTTGCCTCGCCCCGGAAGCTGGGTAACTCGGAGATCGCCGTCAAGGAAATCTCGCGGCTCCTTCCCGAGCCCCACGAGCTTTCGCTTCTAAGGCTTTCCGACTTCGACATCAAGCCCTGCCTGGGCTGCTACCAGTGCCTCTTCCGGCCCGAGGGCTGCGTTTTGAAGGACGATTTCGCCATCGTGGCGGAGGCCCTGGCCGCGGCCGACGCCTGGATACTGGCCGTGCCCACCTATGTCCTGGGGGCCAACGCGTCCCTTAAAAGGCTCCTGGACCGGGGCCTCGGCTTCTACCACAGGGGCCGCGAGCTGTGGAAAAAGCCAGCCGTCGGTATCGCCATCGCGGGCATGGAGGGCAAGGAAGGCCACACCAAGCTGGAGGTGGACTCGGCCCTGCGGCTCCTCATGGCCGAGGTGAAGGCAAGCGTCATCCTTTACGGGGCGCTTCCGGGCGAGGTCCTCATCCCGCAGGAGAACCGCGGGACCCTGGCGCGGCTTGCCGCCGCCCTGTTCGGCGAGCCGATTCCCGAGGCCGGCCCCCGCTGCCCCATGTGCGGCGGCGACACCTTCCGCTTCATGGACGAGCGCACGGTGCGCTGCATGGTGTGCTCCAACGCCGGGACCTTCTCCTTTTCCGGCGGAAAGCCGGTTTTCGGGATCGAGTCCTCCGGCCACGATCTTTTTCTCACCGAGGCCGACGCGGTGACCCACAAGGCCTGGCTTGCGTCCATGAAGGAGCGCTTCATCGCCCACAAGGACGAGATCAAGGCCATCACCCGCGGGTTCCGGGGGACCGGCGCCTGGATAAGGCCCAGGCGTCCCGAAACCCCCATCGAGGAAACGGAGGGTTAAGCCCCAATGCAGCTTGGAATCATCGGATTGGCCCAGAGCGGCAAGACCACCCTTTTCGAGGCCCTGACCGGCGCCACGCTTGATCCCGCGCGCCGGGGCGAGACCCAGGTGGGCACCATCGACGTGCCGGACAGGAGGGTCAATCTCCTTTCCGACATGTACCGGCCCAAGAAGACCATCTTCGCCAAGATTCAATATATCCTGCCGGCAAGGGGCCACGCCGACCGGGAAAAGGACGCCGCGGCCCTGGTGGGGGCCGTCCGGTCCTGCGACGCCCTGATCCACGTGGTGCGCAACTTTTCGCCCCCTGGCGGGGAGCCCCCCCGTCCCCTGGCGGATTTCCGGGACCTCGACTCGGAGCTGGTGTTCGCGGACCTGGTGGCCGTGGAAAAACGCCTTGAGCGGCTGGAAGCCGACGCCAAGCGCGGGAAAAAGGCCGACCCGGAGGAACTCGCCCTCCTTGGCCGTTGCTCCGAGATTCTCAACGCGGACCGCCCCTTGCGCCGGGACCCCGCGCTTGCCGCCGATCCCAAGCTCCGCGGCTTCGCCTTCGCCTCCGCCAAGCCCTGCCTCGTGGTTGCCAACAACGACGAGGCGGATCCCGATTTTCCCAATATCCCGGAGCTTTCGGAGCAGGAGTCTGTCCTTGCGGTGCGCTGCCGGCTCGAGCAGGAGCTGTCACAGATGGCCCCCGAGGACGCCCAGGCATTCCTTGCCGAGTACGGCCTTACGGAAACCGCCCGCGACCGCATGATCCGGCGCTCTTACGAGCTGTTGGGCCGCATCTCCTTTTTCACGGTGGGCGAGGACGAGGTGCGGGCCTGGACCGTGGCCCGCGGGGCCTCGGCCCTGGAGTCCGCGGGCGCGGTGCACTCCGACATCCAGCGGGGCTTCATCCGGGCCGAGGTGCTGGCCTACGATGACCTCATGGCGGCGGGCTCCTACGCCGAGGCCAAGAAGCGCGCCGCGGTGCGACTGGAAGGCAAGACCTACGAGGTGAAGGACGGCGACATAGCCCACTTCCGCTTCAACGTCTGAGGCCGGAGCTTCGAGAAGGGAGGGGGCAGCGCCCAAACCTCACCCCTTCCCAAAACCAGCGCCGCTCGGATGCGCTTGCCCCGTAAGGAGCCATGTTTTGATTTTATCTTAAATTTAAAGTGGTTGAGATGGCAGCGTTCATAATTTGAACGTTCAAAAATTGAACGTTCAAATTATGAACACTTAAAAAAGCATAAAATATAATATGTTATAAATCAGAACCCCAACAAACCTTTGCCATTGCTGGAATTCATGTTTTTAGGCGCTTGGCTGATTTCCACGGAGTCCTTTTTCCCAAGCTTCCGGGCTTCGGGCGCTTGAATGCGAAGCCCTCACAAAACCGGCGGAGCGTGCGAAGCACGCGGAGCCATTATCGGGGGTCCGGGGGGACGTAGTCTCCCCGGCCGCC
>JAKAGN010000545.1 GCA_021815525.1 Deltaproteobacteria bacterium | reverse complement strand
GAGATATCGGACGGCGCGGAAACCCTCACCTTGGGCGGCCGCTCCCGCAACAGCCGGGCCTATGTGGCAAGCTTCAACTTCATAGGGCCCGACCAGCAGAAAAGGGTGGAGAACCTCTCGGGCGGCGAGCGCAACCGGGTGCACCTGGCCAAGATGCTGAAAAAGGGCGGAAACGTCCTGCTCCTGGACGAGCCGACGAACGATCTGGACGTGAACACCCTGCGGGCTCTCGAAGAAGCCGTGGAGAACTTCGCGGGAAGCGCCGTGGTGGTGAGCCACGACCGCTGGTTCCTGGACCGCGTGTGCACCCACATCCTGGCCTTCGAGGACGAGGGCCGCGTCACCTTCTTCGACGGAAACTTTTCCGACTACGAGGCGGACCGCAGGAAGCGCCTGGGGATAGCGGCGGATACGCCCCACAGGATCAAGTATCGCAGGCTTTCCGTCTGATGGAAAAGGGACAGTCCCGGTGAACGTCGCCATCATCTCGGACATCCACGGAAACCTCGAGGCCTTCGAGGCGGTCCTTTCCGACATCGCGGAGCGCGAGGCGGACCACGTCATCTGCCTGGGGGACTGCGTTGGCTACGGGGCCGACTCCGAGGCGGTCCTCTTGCGCCTATGGGAGGAGAACATCCCGGCCGTTCGCGGCAACCACGAGGACGCCGTGTTCGACGACTCGGTCCTGGAGTGGTTCAACCCCCAGGCCTGCGACGCCATCCTGAAAACCCGCGCCATGCTCAGCCCCGAGTCCCGGGAGCGCATCTCCCGCTGGCCGCTTTTCATCCCCTTCGACGCCGCATGGTGCGTGCACGGCTTTCCCCCGGCCTCGGTCCACACCTACCTCTTCGAGGCCACGCCCCGCATGGTGATCGAGTCCTTCACCACCATCCCCTCGCGCCTGTGCTTCGTGGGCCATACCCATATCTTGAGCCTCGTGGCCTGCGACGGCGAGCGGGTCAAGTCCTACCCCTTCAAGAAGGGCACCACCTTCCTGGACGGCCGGCGCTACATCGTGAACGTCGGCTCGGTTGGCCAGCCGCGCGACGGCGACTTAAGCGCCAAGTACGTCATCTGGGACACCGAGGCCAACTCGCTGGAGGTGCGCTACGTGCCCTACAACGCGGCGCTCGCGGCCGAGAAGATCATCAAGGCCGGGCTTCCCGAGTTTTTGGCCAGGAGGCTGCTGTAAGGGCAGGGGCGTGCCTGCGCTAAAGCCGCGCAAGACGGGCTGGAGGCGTTTCCGAGGGGAGCTGCGATGCGGGCGCTCAAGGGGGGAAGCCTCCGCCGGGGGGGCCCGGCGGAGGCGTGAATCTTTTCGCTACTCGGCGTGCTTGGCCTCTTCCTTCTTTTCCTCTTTCTTCTCTTCCTTCTTCTCGGCGGGCTCGGCCTTCTTCTCGGCCTTCTCGGGCTTTTCCACGGCCTTTTCCGGCGCGCTTCCGGCCTTCTCGTCGATCTCGCCGCGCTTCAGGGTGATGTTCAAGGTCTTCTCGGCGCTGGCCCGCTTGATGGTGAGGGTGACCGGCGTGCCGCTTTTGCCCTTCATGAGGCCCACAAGCTCGGTGAACTCGCGGCCCTCGGTGGGCTGGCCGTCGATGCGCACTATGATGTCGCCGCGCTGGACCCCGTCCTTCTCGGCCGGGGTGCCCTTCAGGACGTCCAGGACCACGAGGGGCCCCATCTTGCTGGGAACCTTGGGATCGAAGAGCTGGGCCACGTTCAGGCCCACGCCGCCGAAGCTTTCCTTGGAGCAGGAAACCGCGCTCAAGCTCAGAAGCGCCACCGCGCCGACCATGAGACACGCCAAAAGAGCCCTCTTTTTTACCGACATGCTTCCTCCTTGTCTTTCGCTTGGGTGATGGGCCGGACCTTATTGGCCCGAAATGACATCCTCGTGGAGATTTTTGCGATCCTTGATAGCGGATGAAGGCCCGCAAGGTCAAGACGAAAGCTTGGGCGTGGAAAGGGAAGGGGGACTTTAGGCGCGGCTTTGCTCAAAGCCTTTTGACAGCGGCGGCGCTTTGTCATAAAGTCCGCCGAGACCAGCG
This sequence comes from Deltaproteobacteria bacterium, assembly GCA_021815525.1. GTDB lineage: Bacteria > Desulfobacterota > Desulfobacteria > Desulfobacterales > Desulfatibacillaceae > JACRLG01. Next base: position 472 of record JAKAGN010000545.1, on the reverse strand, counting down.
CCAGGAGGCGTATCATGAGCTACTACAAGACCTTGGGCGTTCCGCGCGACGCAGGCGCCGACGAGATAAAAAAGGCCTTTCGAAGGCTTGCAATGGAGTACCACCCGGACCGCAACCCCGACGACCCCGGGGCCTCGGAGCGCTTCCGCCAGGTGAGCGAGGCCTACGCGGTCCTGATGGACCCCGTGAAGCGCCGCCAGTACGACTTCGCCCAGCGGGCGGGTTTCGACCGGGCCAAGCCGGGCGGCGGCTTCGCCTACACCCAGGAGGAAATCTTCAAGGACCTCTTCTCGAACCCGCACTTGAACAAGGTCTTCGACGACCTTTTCCGGGAGTTCGAGCAGGCCGGCCTGCGCTCGGACGCGGGCTTTTTCAACCGCACCTTCTTCGGCGGCAAGGGCGGCTGGATAGTTAACAGCATCTTCGTGGTGGGCTCAATTGGGCTTGCCATACGGGAGGTCAACCGGGCCCT
>JAKAGN010000544.1 GCA_021815525.1 Deltaproteobacteria bacterium | reverse complement strand
TTCGCATCTTTCCGCCCGACGCCCGAAAGGTTGGAAAAAAGGGCTCCGTGTGGATCAGCCGGAATGCTCTATTTTTAAGCGCAACCTGGTATGAAACCTCGCCACCAGGCCTTTTGGAAGGAGTGCGGCCGCGTCTCACCCCGCCATTTCTTCCATGATGCGGGCGGAGGCGGCGGCGCCGTCGAGGTTCAGGCGGGAGGGCTGGGGCTTGGGCATGGCCAGCGCGTCCAGCATGGCGCGGGAGAGGCGATGGGGGGAAAGGTCGCCGCCGGAAAGGACGCCCATCGATCCGAAAGCGGCGAGACGTTCCGCGCGCAGGCGCTGCTCGCGGTTCTGGTCGAAGGGCAGGACCAGCCCCCTGACCCCGGCCGAGAGCACGTTCATCATGGTGTTGTAGCCCGCCATGCTTACGGAGAGGTTCGCGGCGGCCAGGAGGGAGACGAAGTCCCGCGTGAAGGAAAGCACCGTGACCCCCTCGCCGGCTTGGGACCTTACGGCCGCGGCCTCGTTTTCCGGAAGGTAGGGGCCGGTGAGGACCAGGAGGCGCGCCGGCCGCTCGCGGCAGACCAGGGGGAAGGCCCCGAGAACGGCCGAAAGGAGCGGCCCGCCCACGCTTCCGCCCCCGGCGCTGGCCACGACGAGGGCCTCGCCGGGGTCAGGGCAAAAGCGCTTCCGGGCGGCATCGGTTTCGGCTGCATCGGGCGCGGGCGTCACGAAGCCCGTGTAGATGACGGGCGGGCGGATGTCGGCCACGCGGGAGAAGGTCTCGTCCAGGCGCACCAAGGCCGGGTCGGCGTGGACCAGGACCGCGTCGAAGAAGCGGTTGACCCTATCCACCACGCGCTTTTCGTAGGCCTCCTGATTGTTTTTCTCGACGAGGATGTCGCGGAGGCTGGACACGACCCTGACGCGGCCGGAGGCGCGGGCCTCGGAAAGGATGGGGTCCAGCTCGAAACCGAAGGCCTTTCGGCCGAAGGGGTAGAGCTCCACCACCAAGACGTCCGGGCGGGCCGCGGCGAAGGCGGCGGCGAGGGCCTGCCGGCGCTCTTCCTTGACCTTTTCGAGATCGGCCCCGTTTTCGGTCAAAAGGCCGGAGAACTCGGCGTCCATGTGGAGGGCCGGGAGGCTTACCACCTCCACGTGGCGCGGAATTTCGGCGTCCACGAGGCCCCCGCCCACGGCCAGCACAACCCGGTGCGGGGCCAGCGCCCGGCAGATCTCGAGTGTCCGAAAAAAATGCCCCACCCCAAGGACGTGCTGGCAGTAGTAAAATACGGTCACGCGCAACCACCTTTCCATGAAAAACCAGTTGGGCTCAGCGCCGGTCCAGGCGCGGGCCCGTTTCCCTACATCGCATTTTCCTGTTTCAATTGAAAGAGCGTCAAGGTACCATAGGATGATGAAAGACGACAGCATCCTCCTGGATCACGGGGCCGGGGGCCGGGCCTCCCACGGGCTTCTGACCGGCCTTTTCATGCCCCTTTTCGACAACCCCTATCTTTCGGCCCAGGACGACGGGGCGGTGTTTCCGGTGCCGGCCGGGCGCATGGCGTTTTCCACGGACACCTTCGTGGTGAAGCCCCTGTTTTTTCCGGGTGGATGCATAGGGGACCTGGCCGTGAACGGCACGGTGAACGACCTTCTAATGTGCGGAGCCCGCCCGCTCCACCTTTCGGCGGGGCTCGTGATCGAGGAGGGCTTTCCGCGGGAACGCCTGGTGCGCATCCTTTCGGCCATGCGCGACGCGGCCCTGCGGGCCGGTGTTCTGATCGTGACCGGCGACACCAAGGTGGTGCCGAAAGGTACTGCGGACGGCCTTTTCATCAACACCGCAGGGATTGGGATTGTGCCGGATGGCGTTTGCGTCTCGGCCGGAAACGTGCGGCCGGGCGACGCGCTCCTCCTCTCGGGGGGCATCGGGGAGCACGGCGTGGCGGTCCTCTGCGAGCGTGAGGGCCTGCGCTTCGACACCCCGGTGGTGTCCGACACGGCCGCCCTAGTGGGCCTCGCGGAGGCGCTCCTTGCCGCCGCCCCGGGCGCGGTCCGCGCCATGAGGGACCCCACCCGCGGGGGCCTTGCGGCCGGCGTTAACGAAATCGCGGAAAAGGCGGGGATTGAGGTACGGCTTTTCGAGGAGCGCATCCCGGTGGCCCCTGCGGTGGCGGCCGCGTGCGAGATTCTGGGCCTGGATCCGCTGCACGTGGCCTGCGAGGGCCGCATGATGGCCTTCGTGGCCAGGGACGCGGCCGAAAGCGCGCTTGCGGCCCTGCGCTCCCACCCCCTGGGAGCGGGAGCGGCCTTGATCGGCGAGGCCGCGGCCGGGCGCCCGGGCCGGGTGGTTCTTGAAACCGCCGTGGGGGGAGAGCGGATCGTGGACATGCCCCAAGGCGAGCTTTTGCCTCGAATCTGCTGAAATAATTTGCAATCCATCCGCCGGTTTTTTCGTCCGGCAAAGACCTTAAGGAGGCGCGGAAATCATCATGGTCAGAACCGAAATAAGCCTGTTCCTCCAGAACCAGCCGGG
>JAKAGN010000543.1 GCA_021815525.1 Deltaproteobacteria bacterium | reverse complement strand
GGTTTTCCCCCTCCCCCGCGAATCCTTCCCGAATTTTTATAAATGTTCCCGGAGGCGGAAGAAGAGGAAGGCGGCGAGGGTGCCCAAAAGGGCGTTGGCGGTCCAGGCGGAGAGGGGTGGGGGCAGGAGCCCGGCGTAGCCCAGGGAGAGGGCGAGGCTGTGGACGGCCCAGTAGGCGAAGGCGAGCGCCACGCCTATGACGGCGTTTTGGGCCATTCCCCGGCTTTCGCGGCCGCCGCCCTCTATGGAGAGCCCGCCGGCGAGGGCCGTCATGACGAGGCACACGAAGGGGAAGGCCAGCTTGGCCGCGGCGTCGGTGCGGGGGCGGCCGGCGTCGTAGCCCTCGGCCTCGATGCGCCGGGCGTGCTCCGAAAGGTCGCGGAAGGACATCTCCTCGGGCCGGGGCGCGGCCTCCTTGAGGTCGCGGGGCGTGAGGGGCAGGCGCACGAAGACCTGGGGGGTGTGGTCGGCGCGGTCCCCGGCGCGGGCGAAGGACTGGGCCAGGACGTCGGAGAGCCGCCAGCGGTCGCGGTCGTAGAAGCCGCTTACGGCGTCCAGACGGCGCGTCAGGCGGTACTCGGCGTCGAAAAAGGTGACGGTCAGGCCGTAGGCCATCTGGGTGGCCGGCATGTAGTGGGTGATGTGGACGATGGTGTGATGGCCGGAGAACCACAGGTCCGAGCTTTCCTTGCCGGGCCGCGGAAGCTCCTTCTTGACCTCCCCCAGCCAGATGATGTTGGCCCTTTTGGCCGCCGCGGGCACCACGGCCTCGGAAAAGACGAAAAGGAGGACCGAGGCCAGGGCGCCCAGCAGGAGGGCCGGAATGAGGAGGTTCACGGGGTCTCCGCCCCCGGCCCGGTAGGCGGTTATCTCGTGGGCCCGGTTCATGACGCCGAAGACGAACAAGACCGCGAGCAGGAGCGCCACCGGCAGTATCTGCGCCGCCATGAAGGGAAAGCGCAGCGCGAAGAACTCTGCGACCCTTGAAAGGGGAAGGCCCGCCTCCATGAAGTTGTCGATCTTCTCGAAAAACTCCACCGACATCACGATGCCCGAAAGAATGGCGAACACGAAGGCGAAGTAGCGGAGGAGGGACGAGACCACGTAGCGGGTGATGATGCTCATGGGGCCTCTCCGGACCGGGATTTTCTCCGGAAGACGCGCGAAATTGCCCCCACCACGGCGGCGGCCAGGTCCACGGGGCGGTCGGCCGCGGCCCGGGCGAAGAGGAAGGCGCCCACGGCGAAAAGCACGAGATCCGGCATCCACATGCCCACCACGGGCGGGTAGAAGCGGCTGCCGGCCTCGCCCATCACCTCCCCGGCGGCGAGGAAAACGTAGTACACGAGGAAGAAGAAGACGCCGAGCCCCACCCCGAAGCTCTTGCGGGTGTCGCGGGAAACGATGCCCAGGGGCACCGCCAGGAGCCCGAAAACCAGGCAGGCCACGGGGATGGAGGCCTTCTTGTTGATCTGCAGCACGGCCTTCCAGTAGCGTTCGTCGTGCTCCTTCCGGCTCCGGATGAAGGAGAGAAGCTCGGAGATGCTCATCTCCTCCTCGCTCTTGGGCCTGTTCACGGCCGCCAGCGAGAGGGCGCTTTCAAGGTCCATGTCCAGGCTGTAGGTCTCGAAGCGGAAGGAGTTGGCCGCGTTCTCGGCCATGTTCACGTGGTTGATGACCCCGTTTTTCAGGATGAGGCGCCACACCCCGCGCTCCGGGTCGCTTTCGAGAACCCCGGACGAGGCCACGATGACGCCGGTCACCCCCGGATGCTGGCGGTCCTCGATGAACACGTGGCGGAGGGTCTTTTTCCGGGTGTCGATCTCGTTCACGTAGATCACCACGTCCTTGAAGCGGGTGTTGAAGGCCCGGGCCTTAAGGGCCACGTCGGCGCTGGTGCGGGCCACCTGCTTCAGAAGGTTGCGGGCCGAGATCCTGCCCCACACCAGGCCCGAGACCCCCATGAAGGCCGTCAAAAGCGTCGCGGCGAGACAAAAAACCAAAACCGGCGGCAGCAGCCGGTAAAGGCCGTAACCGCCGGATTTCATCGCGGTGATCTCGTTGTCGGAGCTGAGCCGGAAAAAGGCCAGCAGCACGGCCAGCATGGTGGACATGGGAATGACGAAGGTGAGGAAAAACGGGATGGTGTAGACCACGAGCAGAAGGACCGAAACGATGCCGACCCGAAAATTGACAATGTAATCGGCAAGCTGCGGCATCTGGGCCATTAGGAACACGAAGGCCAGCACCACGGCCGACACGAAAAACGGCCCCAGCATCTCCCGGAAAAGATAGCGATGGATCAAAAGCGGTTTCATCGAAAAAAAGAACGCCTCCGGCGGGCCTTCGGCGCAAAGCGCCCCCGGCCCCGTTAGGAAGAGGCCGCGGCGACACCTTAGCATCGCGCCTGCCGTTTGCCAACCCGTCTTTTTCCTCCCCCCGCCCCCCTCCCTTTCCCAAAAGAAAAGCAAAAGCGCCTCCGGCGGCCGGGGAGACTACGTCCCCCCGGACCCCCGATGTGCGCTGCGC
>JAKAGN010000542.1 GCA_021815525.1 Deltaproteobacteria bacterium | reverse complement strand
ACGCGCCGCAAGTTCTTGGAGGGCTTCGCATCTTTCCGCCCGAAGCCTGGAAGCTTGGGAAAAAAGGACTTCGTGGAGATCGGTCAAAGTCGGGATGCTCTATTTTTGAATGCAACCTGGTATCAGGCGATCTCGCCCACCACGCCCGGCGGCGGAGGGGTCGCCTGACGCTTGAGCTCGAGGCGGGAAACCAGGAGGTAGAAGCCGGAGGCCAGCACAAAGCCAGCGGCCACGTCCGCGATGTAGTGCTGCTTGATGAGCACCACCGAGACCCCAACGTAGGCGGCGACCATAAGGCAGAAGTTCCCCAGGCGGGGATGGACGCGCCGGGTATAGTATGCGGCAAGGAAGGACATGGACACGTGGCCGGACGGAAACAGGGTGGTGGGCTTGTCCAGCCAGTACCAGAACGCGGCGTAATCGTTCCAGAAGTTGCCGTTGGGGATGATGTCCGGCCGCTCCGTCATCTTGACCGGCATGAAGTAGAAGAAAAGAAGGTGAACGCCCATGCAGGCCAGGAAGGTCTTGACCGCCTCGTTTAAAAGCGCGTCGCTGTCTATGGAAAGAAACATCATGATGACGAGGAAGTAGACGAATATGTAGGAGGGGACGAGCTGGGGGATGAAGGGGATGTCCTTCTCGAAGGGAAGCGCCACCTTGTAGAACTTATCGGCGTGGAAGGTGATCTCGTTCAGCCACAGGTAGCCCACCGTGTAGAAGGCGACCACGGCTGCCAGAGCGAAGCCCTTGCGGGAGATGCTGTAATCCACCTTGGGATGAAGAAGGGACGAAAGGGTCACGATCGGCCTCCCCTGGTTAATATTCATACTCATCATACCATAAAGGCGGCAGGCCCGGAAGCCATTTTTGCCGCTCGTATAATTTACTGGTAGTTAAACGAAAATCCAAGCCCCGCCTTGACGGAAGCCCTTCCCTGGAAGTCATTCTCGCCTTGTAAAATGATGAGCGCCAAGATGCTAAGCCCTGGAAAAAGTCGGGTCGCGTGGCGCAGCCACGCGACCCGTGAACATCGGGGGTACGGGGTAGGGGGGATAGCCTTTTCCATGAAAAGGTTATCCCCCCTACCCCGCAATCCTTCCTTACACCGCCCAGCTCACGCCGCGGAGGGCACCGCCGCGCGGCGGGCGTGGGGGGGGTTGGGGGTCCAGCGCCAGGAGGAAGCGCCGGAATCATTCTTGAAGAGCCCGATGTGGCCGCCCCTGGAGAAGTCGCGCAGGACCTTGGCGACCAGCGCCGGGTCGAAGCCGGTCTCGGCGGTTACGCGTTCCGAAAGGAGCGCGAGGGCCGCTTCCGGGTCAAGGCCGCTGGGCATTTGGCCCAGGGTTTCCACGAGATCGCCCGCGATCACGCGGAAGGAGACCGGCAGCTTGCGGTTGCCCTCCACCCGGAGGTTTTCGAGGGGCGTGTTGCTGCCGTCCAGATACCCTTTTTCGAGGCGGGCCCACTCCTCGTCGCACTCGTCCTCGAAGCGCTTCACGAAGGCTATGACGTCCTCGGGGCTCGCTCCGCTGGTGCGCGTCACGGGGCGGTTGGCGTCGTAGAGGTTCCAGTCCTTGGTCAGGACCTCTATGTCGTACTTTTCGATCTCCTCATAGAGGGTGGTGCCGGGGAAGGGCGCGAGGTAGTGGTAGCCGTGGAGGAACTTCAGGCCGTTGGCGAACTCCTCGGTTTCCTTGAGGGTCTCGGCGGTCTCGCCCGGTAGCCCCACGATGAAGGAGCCGTGTACGCTCATGCCCACCTTCTCGCACACCTCCTTGGCCTTTAAAACCTGCTCCTTGGTTATCCCCTTCTTGACGCGCTTAAGCATCTCGGCGTTTCCGCTCTCGATACCGAAGGCGATGCAGTCGCAGCCCGCTTCCTTCATCATGCGCACCACTTCCTCGTCAACGGTGTTGACCCGCGCGAAGGCGCTCCAGCCGAAGGAAAGCCCACGGCGGCGGATCTCGCCGCAGACCCTGGCCACGCGCTCCTTGTTGGAGGCGAAGAGGTCGTCCGCAACGTTGATGCGCGGAAAGCCCAGCGACAGGAGATGCTCGATCTCGTCCACCACGAGCGACGGGTCGCGGTAGCGGACCTTGGCCCCCACCATGCGGCGGCCCAGGCAGAAGATGCACTGGTGCGGGCAGCCCCGGCTCGTGATGATGGAAATGGGAAACCCGAGCGCCTTGTAACGGGAGAGGGGCAGAAGATGACGGGCGGGAAACGGCAGCGTGTCGAGATCCGCGATCAGCTCGCGCGCGCCGGTTTCCACGATCTCGCCGCGCCTTCTAAAGGTGAGGCCCTTGACCCCGTCCCAGGCGGACGGCGTCATGAGCCGCGGCGCCAGCTCCGAGATGGTGGTCTCGCCCTCGCCCCGCACGACGATGTCGATGCCCGGATACTCGGCCAGGGTCTCGCGGGCGTAGAAGGAGACGTGGGGCCCGCCCATCAGGGTGACGACCTCCGGCGAGATGTCCTTGGCGTCGCACAATATCTGCGCCGCCTGCGGAAAATTGAGCGTCACCGAGGTTCCGCCCAC
>JAKAGN010000541.1 GCA_021815525.1 Deltaproteobacteria bacterium | reverse complement strand
CTCCCTCCCCCCGCAAGTCCTCTCTCCCGTCCCTATCACATGTACTTCGAGAAATCCACGCCGCGGCGGCGGCCGCGCTCCAGGAACCAGGCGTCCTCGTTGGCCGGGGGCGTCACCACCTCGCTTTCGGGCTTCCGGATAAGCATTATGGCGTCCTCCGGGCAGGTGGAGACGCACAGGCCGCAGCCGATGCACTTGTCCTTTTCAACGCGGTAAACGTCGCCGTCCTCCGCTATGGCCTCCACCTGGCAGCGCTCATTGGCGCACACGCCGCAGGCGATGCACTTTTCGGGGTCAATCTCGGCGTAGAAGGCCGAGTTCACGGCGTGGCGGATGCCAAGCTCGTTTATGCTGCGCAATACGCCGCAGCAGCAGCCGCAGCAGTTGCAGATGAAAAACTGGCCGTCCTGGATGTTCCAGGAAAGGTGCACCAGGCCCTTTTCCTCGGCGGTGGAAAGAACCTTCCTGGCCTCGTCCCGGCTGATGGGCCGGCCCCAGAAGTGCTTCTCGAAGACCCCCGGCACCGGGGCGATCCCCAGGCACACCTCCTGGGGCTTGTCGCAGCCCTTCCCCAGGAGGTTCTTCTCCTGCTTGCAGATGCACTGGGCGACGGCGAAGCTTTGGCCCTTGTCGATGATGGCGGAAACGGACTCGTACGGCAGCGCCACGTGCTCGGCGGGGATTTTCTCCTCCACCGGCACCACCGTCATGAGCTGGGGCGTGTTTTCGAAGAACTGCCTGCCGAAGTCCTGGTACTGCTCCAGAAGCTCCGCGAGTTCCTTGTCCATGCGGGGAAGCTGGAACTCGAAGATGCCGAAGGCCCAGGGGAGCATCTTGAAGACCTTGGTGACGCCGAAATCCACCATGAAGATGAGCCCGTTTCTCCACATGGCGACGAGCTTGTCCTCCAGGCCCTCCACGGGCCGGCCGGTGCGGGCGGCGATGTCGGCCGGGGTCTCGAACTTGAGCTTCAAATCGCAGAAAATCTCGGCATCCTCGGGGGTGAAGACCTTCTTCAAGATTTTCAGCTCCACCCCGGAGGGCGTGGCGGGAAAACCGTTTGGCAGCGTGTCCAGGACCTTTGCCAGCCGCTTGTAAACGTCTTCGCTCATGGACTGCTCCTTAAGCTTTATGGGAATGGGGGATTATGGAAGTTTTGTCAGAATACGGAAAACCGACGCCCGGGTCAAGGCGAAAGCAAAAGCCCGGGGGGGCGGCGCTTGGGGGAAAGGATCGCGGGGTGAGACGGAGCGCGGCCCTTCCTGAAAAAAGGCCCTGCCCCGCCCCGCAAATCCCCGTCTCAGGCCTTGGGCCGCCTGAACCGGCCCGACCGGACCTCGCGGAAGGAATTTTCCGCCTCCTCGATGTAGCGCTTGGCCACGTTTTCAATGAGGTATGGGCCGCGGGCGATTTTTGCGTGGGCGTTCCGGGACAGGCTTTCCCACAGGTCCCGGTTCTTCGAGAGGAGCGCCAGGCGCCCGGCCAGGGCGACGGGCTCGCCCACCGGCGTGAGAAGGCCCGTCACGCCGTCCTCCACAAGCTCCGGGATCCCGGAGCGGATGTCCGTAACCACCGGGACGCAGCCCGCGGCCATCGCTTCGAGAAGCGCCACCGGGGTGCCCTCGAAGTCGGATGTCAGCACAAAGGCGTGGCTCTGGCGGAAAAGCTCGCAGACGGCCTCGTTCGATAGGGTCCCGGTGAAGCGGACGAGGCCCTGCCGGGAGAGCCCGGACATGCGCCGGGCCAGCGCGCGGCGGCTTTTGCCCTCGCCCGCTATGACGAGCGAGAAGGGATGCCCCCAAAGATCCAGCAGGAGGGCCGCCGGCGCGAGGTCCAGGACCCGCTTCTGGTAGCTGGAAAGCCGACCGGCGTAGGCGATGCGCAGGGGGCCGTCACGGTCCGGCCTCGGGGGCGGGGCAAGGGGGGCCGTAACGCCGGAGGGTATGAACACCACCCGGCCCGCGCATTCGGGAAAGCGCCGCGCCGCCTCGCGCGCCAGGAACCCGCTCACCGCCACGATCCGGTTCCAGAAGCGCCCCAGGCGCTCCACGTGCCGGTAGTGGACCGCCTCGTCGCTGTGGAGCACCCCCAGGACCGCCACCTTGTCCGAAAGCCGCCGGGACACGTCCGAGAGGGCGAAGTCGTAGCCCGGAACGTAGACGCAGGGGGCCTCGTCCTCCAGGAACCCGCGCAGCATTCGCCTCCGGGCGGCCTTGCCGGTGAAGCGCGTGGCCCCAAGCCGCGCGACCGGAATGTCCCCGGAAAGTGGAAGGGGTGATGGATCGCGCCCGGCCGGGTCGGTGATGAGGAGCCTGGCGTCAGCGCCCAGCAGGCGCAGTGCCCGGACGATGCCGGCGGAGGCGGTGTTGACGCCGGACAGGCTCAGGGAAGGGGTGGTGAAAAAAAATTTCATCGAATGGCCGGACGGGTTCCCTTGAAAAGGAAAAAGCTGCGGCATCGCCGCAAAGGGCTTAAGCGCAAAGGAGTATAATCCAAAAGGCGCCGCGGGGGAAAGCAGGGACTTCACGGGGAGGAAAAACCTCTTG
>JAKAGN010000058.1 GCA_021815525.1 Deltaproteobacteria bacterium | reverse complement strand
ATGGATGCCATCCCGGGGCGGGAGGCCTTCGAGGGCGTGAACCTTGACGTGTGGCCCAAGGTGGCCTCGCCCGGCTGGAAGTGCTTTTTCATCCGCCTGTGCACCGATTCGGCGGCCCGCTCCACCCTTTTCGGCGATTCCCGCCGCGTGCGTCTGTTCGTCCAGGAGCCCGTAGAGGAAGCCTTTTCCGAGAACGGCCGCGAAAGGACCCGGGAGGTTCTCCGCTGGAAGGAGGCCTGCGACCGCGCGGCCGACGGCGAGACCCTCCTTTACATGAGCGAGAGCCGGCCCCTTTGGGTGGCCATCGAGTTTTACCGGCCCGGCCAGGACGAGCCCCTGGCCGGCGGAGTGTTCCGCTTTCCCGCCGCCGACCCGGCCCGGGCCTACGTGGACCGCGGCGACCCCCGGCAGATCGGCATGGACTTCGGCACCAGCAACACCTGCCTCGCCATGAAGGACGAGGATGGACGCCTGCAGCTGCTGGCCCCGGCGGAGCTGACCTTTTCCCTCGTGGAGGGGATCGCCGGGGACCCCTTCTTCGATCGCCTCTCCACCTGGCCGCTTTCCAAGGGCTTCGGCGAGGACATGAGCTTCGTCCCCTCGGAGATCATAACCAACCTGCCCTTGACCGAGATGACGGCGCGGCGTGATTTCGGCAACTGGCGGCCGGTTCTGGACTACGGCATAACCCGGGTGACGGCCGGGGACAAAAAGGCGGGGGAGGGCCGCACCATCTGGGAGTTCAAGTGGCCGTCCTCGGAGCGGGGCGCCCTTTACGGCCCCGACAGCATCCGCCACGTGCAGGAGCACTACATCCGCTTCGTGCTCCTGCTGGCCCTGGCCCGCCTCGCCCAGGAGACCGTGCCCGTCAAGAGCGTGAGCATCAGCCATTCCTATCCCTTGGCCTTCGACGAGGACCGGCGGAACAGGCTGGTGGAGGCCTTCGCCTCGGCCTGCCGCTACCTGGAACGCCTGACCGGCATGAGCCTTTCCACCGAGACCGACCCGGAGCAGGTGAAGGACGAGGCCATGGCCGCGGGGGCCTTGGCCGGCGCCGCCGAGGTGGGGGACCTCCTTTTCGTGGACATCGGCGGCGGCTCCACGGACGTCGCCTACTTCAACTTCGACATGAAGGCGAAGATACACGTCCTTTTCCTTACGAGCTTCCAGTACGCCGGCTCGGGGCTTCTGTCGGCCCTGGGCAAGGACTGCCTGGCCCAGCGCGCCACGCTGGAGGACCTGCGCGCCAGGATACGGAGCGCCCAGCGCACCGCCGACGTCCTCAACTCGAGCGACGTGGTGAGGGCCGACATGAAGGAGCGGGCCAAGAGGCGCACGGTGGATTTCTACCTCTACCTCAAGGAGTACCTGGCGCGGCTCGTGGCGGCCCGGCTCATATTGAACCTCGAAAACACCTACGAGGGATTCAAGAGCGAGTACCCGGTGAGCCTCTTTTTCCTGGGAAACGGCTGGGGCTTCGGCTCCTTCCTGAACGCCTACGCCTACTCCGACGAGTTCGCGGAGACCCTTGGAAAGCGGGTGGAGGAGATCCTTTCCGAGTTCGCGGCCGGGGAGAACGAGAAGCCGGCCGCCTACCCCGGCCCCTACGCCGGCGTCAAGGTCGTGCCGCGCTTCCTCACGCGCCCTGAAAACGACAAGAAGCGCATACACCCCAAGGCCGCGGTGGCCTGCGGGCTCCTCGTGGAAAACACCGTGAAAAGACAGCACATGGTGGAGGCGGAAGGCCGCAAGCAGACCGGCTGGCGCAAGATTATGGGCCACGACGTGTCCCTGGGCGCCGACCGCTATCCCTGGTTCCTGCCCCTGGATTTCCGCCTGCGCTACCCCAAGGAAATATTGGCCGAAGGCGCCTACCCCCTCATCGTGGAGCGGCGGGTGGTGCAATGGAACAAGGAGGCGCTGCCCTCCTTTCCCAAGGATTTCTACAAGCCCCACGAGATCGACGAGGAAATGCGCCAGATGCGCCAGAAGCTGGCCACCCGCCTGGTCTCCGCCAGCAACCCCTGGTTCGCCGCGAGCCCCTTCGAGATACTCCTCGAGGATCTCTACAAAACCCACCTGGGAGCCATCGCATGAGATACTCCGAAGTCTGCTCCGTGAAAAAGAGGGTCCGCATCAACCGGCCCGTCATACATTGTCCCTATTGCGGAAAAAGGCTCGCCCGGGTTACGGTGATGGAGGGCCAGGTGTTCCTGGAGTTCCTGAACCACGAGGAGCGCATGGTGGACCGGGTGGGCTTCGCGCTTCTGGACGAGAAAAACGCCCAGCGGGTGGCGGACAAGAGCACCGCCGCGGATCTTTTGGACCTGACCGACGCCGGCAACCTCCAGTTCTTCGTCCCCCTGCGGGCCAGGGAGGGCGCGGAGAGCGAGGTCCCCGTCAAGGTCCTGGACCTGCTCCAGGCCGCGCTGGACAGGCGGGAGATCGTAAAGCCCGTCGCCGTCCGTTCGTGAGCTTCCCGGTCCGGGCGGACCCTTGTGGAATGACAGGGAGAAAACCATGAAACGCCTCATTGCATCGGCTGGAGTATTTCTGGCCGCGCTTCTCTTTTTGGCGGGCGCAAGAACCGGGGCCGGCGCCCCGGCGGGCGCGGCCGGGGGGTCGCCCGCGGTTTTCGTGGACGTCTCCGGCAGCATGAAGGGCTTCACCTCAAGGGAGTCGGTGCGCCTCGTCCGGCTCCAGGAGGCCATCGACCGCTCATTCGCCGAGGCGGCGCTCCCTCCGCCCGTCCGCTACCTGGTGGGGAACGGGGTGGAAAAGTCCCCGGTCCAGACGCTCGGCTGCTACAAGGACGAGAAGCTCTACTCGGCCAACCAGTCCCGCCTGGACATGGTGCTGGCCACGCGCAGCGGATCCGGCGGGCCGGTTCTCCTTGAAACCCACCCCGTGACCGTCATGGTGACGGACGGAATGCAGTCCGCGGCCGGCAAGGACACTCCCGCGAACCCCTGCCTGGACGGCCCCGACCCCTACTGCATCCGCACCCTCCTGCGGCAGGCCGTAGGGCTCAAGTACGGCGTTTGGATGGTGTTCGTGCTTCTGCCCTTCAACGGGCTGCACCTGCCGGACGAGGCCATGGACGCCTCCCACTGGGCGAGGGTTACGGCCCGCATGGAGGCGCTGTCCAAGGATCCCTTTTACTCGGGCGTCGCCTTCAAGGTGGACGGCTTCAAGCCCGGGGTGCGGCCCTCCTATCACTACAGGGGCGTGAAGCCACTCCTGGCCGTCATCATCACCAAGAGGGTCGCGGACGGCCGCGCCGTGGCCGAGGCCCTGGCGGACGGCCTCGCCCGGGAGAACTTTTCGGGCGTCCGGGGCGCGGTCCAGGCCGCTGAGCTGGCCCCCTTGAACCTTCCGTCCTTTTCCTTCGGCCCCATAGTGAAGCTGGAGGACAAGAAGAAAAAGACATCCCGCATCGTGTCCCAGGCCCGGCGGCCGGGCGGCCCTCTGGAGGTCTCCCTGCGGGTGACCGGGGACGACGACACATGGTTCCAGCTTCCCATCCGGCAGGAGGACCCGCCCGGCCGCGTGGGCTCGCCGGGCGTGGAGAAGGATAAGTTCGTGACCGCGGCCTCCCGGGCCATACCGCCGGAGATGGGGGGCGTCTTTCTCAAGAAGGGCGCCTGGTACCTGCACCTGAAGGGCCGCCTTATTCCCAGGAAGGACGGCAACGACCTCACCGTCACCTTGACAAGCCGGCCCCGCGTGGGGCAAAACGCCATGCGGGACACGTGGTGGGGTCGCTTTTCCGCAAGGAACAACTACGAGGCCCCGGAGCGCCTTTACGGGCTCGCCGACCTGGTCCTGGCGGGCTACGAGGCCGCGGTGGTCCAGGACCTGCCCCCCGAGGACCGCATCGTTTTCAAGGTGGACCGCAAGGACTAGCGCGCTCCGGCGCGGGATTTTTTGGGACTGGAAGAGGGTGGAAAGCGGGAAATGGGAGTAGTATACGGGATCGATCTCGGCACCACCTTCACGTCGGCGGCCTTCTGCGCCGAGGACGGCTCCGTCACCGTGTGCCGCTTCGACGACGGCTCGGGCTCGGGGCGCAGCGTGGAGGTGCTTCCCTCCGTGGCGCTCCTGGAGGACCGGGGGGCCGGCAAGAAGCCGGGCGTGGCGGTGGGCTTCAAGGCGCGGGAGCTTTACACCGACGACGAGAACCAGCTTTTGGTGGAGTGCGCCAAGCGGGAGATCGGCCTTTTGAACGGCCCCGGCGGGCGCGCCCGCTCCTGGTCCTTCGCCGGGCGCGAGCACAGCCCCCAGGTGATCCAGGCCCTGATACTGCGGGCCCTTTCCCGGCTCCTCCTGCGCCAGGGCTACCCGCCCCTGGCCGAGGCCGTCATAACCCACCCCCAGTACTTCTCGGACCCCCAGAAAAAGGCCACGGTCCAGTCGGCGGAGTTGGCCCGGCTCGCCGTGGCCGGGACCCTCACGGAGCCCGCGGCCGCGGCCCTGGCCTACGGAATAGACAACCTGGCCCGCACCCAGGGAAAGCCCCGCACCGTCTTCATCTTCGATCTCGGCGGCGGCACCTTCGACACCGTCATCTTCACCATCGCCAACCCCCCGCTCTCCATAACGGGGGTCACTTCGGGCGGCAGCTCCCAGCTGGGCGGGCGCGACTGGGACCGGGTCCTCTACAACCGCATGGTGGAGGAGATAAACCGCGTCTGCAACGCAGACTTCGACCTCGACGCCTCCATCATAGAGCAGCAGGAGCTGATGAAGCGGGTGCTTTTGGCCAAGCACGCCCTGTCGGGCTCCGAGAGCACCTCCGTGGTATACCGGTTTCGGGGTCAGAGCGTTCGGGTCAGCGTCGGCCGGGACGAGTTCCGGGTCCTTTCGGCGGGCCTTTTGGACCGGGTCCGGCTTGGCGTGCGGGAGGTCCTGGACCGGGCGCGTCTTGAACCGTCAAAGGTGGACGACGTGGTGCTGGTGGGCGGCTCCACATATATGCCCATGATCCAGGACCTGTGCCGGGATATTTTCGGAAAGGACTTGAAGGCCAACATCAACCCCCGCACCATCGTGGCCGAGGGCGCGGCGCTTTGGGCCAGGCGCCTCAAAAAGGGGGACGCGGCGGCCCAGGGCGGAGCCCCCAGCCCCGAGACCACCCTGGCGGCGCCGGAGATGACCGTGCGCTTCACCACGGCCCGGGGCTTCGGCGTCCTGGTGAAGGACCTCATGGGCGAGGAGCGGGTGGAGATACTCATCCCCAAGGACGCCCTCATACCCTGCCGCCAGGACAAAACCTTCGACGTCCTGGACCCCCGCTCCGCCCGCATCCGGGTGAGCCTCTACGAGGGCGAAAGCCCGCATCCCGAGGAGTGCATCCACGTGGGGGACATGCTCCTCGAAGCCCCGCCGCCGCTTGCGGGTCAGGCGTCCGGGCCGCGGCAGGTGAAGGTCACGCTTTCCGTGGACACCGGCACCAAGCTTTCCATCCACGCCCGGGATCTCGCCACCGGTCGGGAGAAGGAGGTGGAGATATCCCACCGCTCCACGGCCGGGCCCTGCGGGCCGGAAGGGGTCCCCGTGGACCTTGAGGCCGTAAAGACCGACCTGGACGGCTATCCCATCGAAGTGTAGACGCCCCTGAAACGCCTCCCGGCGCGATTGTCGAATCCCACGGCGAAAGGCCGGACCCGGGCCTTCCGGAAATCCCGTTCCCAAATCGAGAAGCCGAATGAAAAAAACCGAGGGAAAGACGCTCCCGGCGTGGGGCGCGGCCGTTTTGCTCCTCTGCGTTCATTTCGCGCTCTCGGTCTCGGCCTTCTGGAACAAGTCCCCCACCTTCGACGAGACAATACACCTGGTGGGGGGCGCGGCCTACTGGATGAAAAACGATTACCGCCTGGACGCCGACGTTCCCATCCTGCCCGACAGGATAGCCGCCCTGCCGCTCCTTTTCATGAAGGTGAAATTCGTTCCGGAAAACGACTTCGGCTGGATGACGGCCAACCCCGTGGCCGCCGGGAGGCGCTTCCTGTACGGCATGGGAAACGACGCAAGCGCCATGCTGCGGGCCTCGAGAGCGACCATCGCCGCCTTCGGGCTCTTGTGCGGGCTCCTCGTTTTCGCCTGGTCCAAGAGCCTTTTCGGCGCCTTCGGGGGGCTCATCTCCCTTGCCCTTTTCACCTTTTCCCCGGCCATGCTGGCCCACGGCGGGCTCGTAACCACAGACCGCACCGTGGCCTTCTTCTTCCTCCTTTCCCTCTTCTTCCTGGGGCGGGTGGTCTACCGGCTTACCCTCCCGAATCTCGTCCTTTCGGGCCTGTCCCTGGGCTGCCTCATGATCTCCAAGGCCTCGGGCGCCCTGGTCATTCCCATGGGCCTTCTCTGGGCCGGGATAAGGCTTTGGGACCGGACCCCGCTTTTGGTCTCCTTTTTCGGGCATGACCGCGAGGTACGGAGCCGCCCTGTTATGATCGCGGTCTTCGCGGGGCTGTTCCTGGCCCTGGCGCTTCTCGCCGCGGCGGTGGTCTGGGCCGGCTACGGCTTCCGCTACAGCGCCTTCAACGCTCCGGAAAAGGCCCCCGAGCGGCCCTTTTTCCAGTGGGACGCCGAGCTTTCGAAGGTTTCGGCCGCGCCCCGGGCCGCCATAGTCTTCGCGCGGGACCGACGGCTGTTGCCGGAGACCTTCCTTTACATGTACGCCTACGTCCTGGGTAACGCCCGCGCGCGCTTCGCGTTCCTGGCGGGCCGCTACTCCGCGGACGGCTGGTGGTGGTTTTTTCCCTTCTGCTTCGCCGTCAAAAATCCCCTGGCCCTTTTCCCGCTGATCCTTATGGCGGCCCTGGCCCTCCGGCGTTTCCGGCGGCGCTTCTTCGATTTCGCCCCGCTCCTGGTCCTTTTCGGCCTCTACTGGGCCGTGGCCCTGGCGACCCCCCTGAACATCGGCGAGCGCCACATACTCCCCACCTATCCGCCCCTCTTCGTGCTATCAGGCGCGGCGGCCAACCTCGTTACCCGGCACGGGCGCAAGACCGCGGCGCTCCTTTCGGGGCTCCTCCTCGCCTACGCCGCCGGGACGGTGGCGGTGTGGCCGGATTTTCTCGCCTTCTTCAACAAGGCGGCGGGAGGGCCGGAAAACGGCCGCAGGCTCCTTGCCGACAGCTCCCTGGACTGGGGCCAGGACCTCCCCGGCCTTTCCCGCTGGCTTTCGGAGCGGGGGCTTTCGGACGGCCCCGGCAGCCCCGTATATCTTTCCTATTTCGGAACGGCGCTTCCCTGGTATTATGGGATAAGGGCCCGCCTGCTCCCCTCTTACGAGGCCCTCTACAACGACGCGGAAAGGGAGACGGAGCCGCTTCTTCCGGGGCTTTACTGCATAAGCGAGACGCAGCTCCTGCAGGTCTACACCGGCATGATCGGCCATTACTGCGCCCCCTTCGAGGAGCGCTACAAGGCGGCGCTGCCCTTCATGGAGGCCTTTTTCGGAACGGCCGGAAACGAGGCCGCCCGCCGCGCCTTCTACGGTAAGGCGGGTGGAAGGGAGCGGGCCTCCGGCGTCTTCCGGCTCTTCGAGAAGCTCCGCTTCGCGCGGCTGTGCGCGTTCCTCCGGCAGCGCGAGCCCGAGGCGGCCATCGGCCGCAGCATTTTCATCTACAGTCTTTCGCAAGGGGACCTCAGGGAGGCCCTCTACGGCCCGCCGGCCGAGCTTTACCCGGCCCGGGACGTGAAGGGGCTGGACGCCCTCATGACGGTGGAAGGATCGAAATGAGAATCATATTTTTCGCGGGAAAGGGCGGCGTGGGCAAAACCAGCGCTTCCGCCGCAACCGGCATACGCTCCGCGGCCGAGGGCAAGCGCACCCTGGTCTTGAGCCTCGACACGGCCCACAGCCTCTCCGACATCTTCGATCTTCCCAGGAAGCTCATGGACCAGAACAAGGGCGAGCCCGTCTCCGTTGCGGAAAACCTCTGGATCCAGGAGCTGGACATCCAGGAGGAGCTGAAAAAAGACTGGGGCGAGATCCACGCCTACATCTCGAAGGTCATAACCGCCACCGGCGTGGAGGAGGTCATGGCCGAGGAGCTGGCCATACTCCCCGGCATGGAGGAGCTTTCGCTGCTTTTAAAGATCAACCGCTACGTCACCGAAAAGACCTACGAGGTGATCGTCCTCGACTCGGCCCCCACCGGCGAGGCGGTGCGCTTCATCTCCATCCCCACGGCCCTTGAGTGGTACATGAAAAAGTTCTTCAACCTGGAGCGCACCCTCATGCGGGTGGCCCGGCCCGTGGTCCAGAGGGTAACCAACGTGCCGCTTCCGGACGACCACTACTTCGCCGCCATCAAGGCCCTTTTCGAGCGCATAAGGGGCGTGGACCGCGTGCTCTCGGACCCGGACATAACCACCGTGCGGCTCGTGGCGAACCCCGAAAAGATTGTGCTTGCCGAGACCCAGCGCGCCTTCATGTACTTCACCCTCTACAGGATGCACGTGGACGCCGTGGTGATGAACCGGGTGCTGCCCCAAAACGTGACTGACGACTACTTCTCGGGCTGGAAGCGGAACCAGGCCGCCTACGTGCGCAAAGCCCGGGACTACTTCGCGCCGCTTCCGATACTTTCCGTGGACCTTTTCCCCGGCGAGGTCCTGGGCTTCGAAAAGCTTGCCGATCTTGGGAATCGCATCTACGGCGAACGCTCGCCCCTGGAGCGCTTCCACGACGAGCGGGCCTACGAGCTTAGCAAGAAGGACGGCGTATACCGGCTGGCCGTCAAGCTTCCCTTCGTGGAAAAAAGCGACGTCACCGTCTCCCGCGCCAAGGAGGAGCTTGTGATCCGCGTGGGAAGCGTCAAGCGCCACGTCCTTCTTCCCATGCATGTGGCCGCGGCCCGCGCCGTCAAGGCCAAGTTCGAGGGCGAATACCTGTGCGTCTACTTCGAGGGGGCCAAGGACGCTAAATAAGGAAAAGGATTGCGGGGGGAGGGGGAGAACCTTTTCTATGAAAAGGTTCTCCCCCTCCCCCGCAGCCCCTCCCTCCTCTCCAAAAAGTCCCGGGGGCCCAAAGCATGAAAATGGCCCGCCCCCGGACCCCCGATGTGCGCTCCGCGCGTGCTGCGCAAGGCTCCGCGGGCTATGGAGGGCTTCGCATTTTGCCGGTCAAAACCTGGAAGCTCGGAAGATGGGCGTCGGGGAGGGTAGCTGCAACCATTCGATTTTTAAACGCTTCAATTTCAACTCACGGTTTTTGGGGATTGAGGGGGAATGAAAGATGAGTCCTTTCGATGAAGCTGGGCCTGAAAAACCGGATGCCGCCGGCCGGAGGAAAAGCCTCGCCCGCCGCGCCGCGGGCCGCGCCGTCCGCCTGGTGCCGGGCTCGGGGCTTCTCATGGACGCCCTTTCGGCCGCCAAAACCGCGGCCCGGCCACACATCGTCCGCGCCGAGAAACGCGCCCTCACCGTCATCCGCCTTTTGGTGGACTTGAGGCTCGCCCAGCTGGAGCAGGAGCCCGCCGACGAAACCCCGCCGGAAAAGAAGAAGTTCCAGACCATAGAAATCGAGTGAGGCGCCCGGTCCAGGCCTGCCCGCCGCGAAGCCCCTCTTCCGCGCAACGCGCGTCGAGCGGCAAGATGCGAAGCCCTGCAATAGCAGCGGAGCGTTGCGCAGCAACGCGGAGCCATTATCGGGGGTCCGGGGGGACGTAGTCTCCCCGGCCGCCGGAGGCGCCTTTGCCTTTGCTTTTCTCAGGGTGCGAGCACGATCAACTCGCCGGGGTGGTCCTGGTGAGCGGCGGAAAGGCGCGCTCGGTGGCCGGACAGCGCCGGGGCCACGCCGCGCAGGGCCTTTTCGGGGGTGTTGTTGGTTTCGGAGAGGTGGCAGAGGACCACGTGGGAGGTTTCGGGGGAAAGGACGCGGCCCAGGAGGTCCCGGGAGTCCTCGTTGGCAAGGTGCCCGGTGCGGCCCTTGATGCGCTGCTTCAGGTCCCAGGGGTAGGGGCCGTCCATCAGCATTGAGGGGTCGTGGTTGGCTTCGAGGAGAAGCGCCCGGCAGTCCTTTAAGTGCTGGACCACGAGGTTCGTTACGACGCCCAAGTCGGTTGCGAGGCCGATCTTGACGCCCGCGCCCGTAACGGCGAAGCCGGCTGGGTCGGCGGCGTCGTGGCTCGTGGAAAAGGGGGCCAGGACGAGGCCCGCTATGGAAAAGGAGCGGCCGGGCTCGAAGTGGACGAGGGCCGAAAGCCGCCCCAGCGAGCGGGCCGCGGCCCGGTGGGTTTTTTCGGCGGCGTAGACGGGGATGTCGAAGCGCCTTGAGAGGACCCCCACGCCGCGGAAGTGGTCGGAGTGCTCGTGGGAAAGGACCAGGGCGGAGAGGGAGGCGGGCGAAAGCCCCCGGGCGGCCATGCGGGCCTCGATCTCGCGGCCCGGAAAGCCGGCGTCGATGAGGATGGAGGTGGTCCCGTCCGACACGTAGACGCAGTTTCCCTTGCTCCCGGAGGCCAGCACGCACACCGAAAGGGCCGTGGACGCCGCGCTTTCGGCCTGGTCACACCCGCGGGCCGCCGTGGCCGGGGCCTGGGGCCGGCCGGAAACGGTTTT
>JAKAGN010000540.1 GCA_021815525.1 Deltaproteobacteria bacterium | reverse complement strand
GTGCATATCCTCGGTCTTCTGCATGTCGTCCACCTTGATGTGGAGGGCGATCCCCGCAAGATTCTTCAATTTTCCGCCGCCGTAGCCGCAGAGCCCGGCCGTAACGCCGCCGTGCGCGCCCGCCCATTCGATGGCTTTCAACACGTTTCCGGAGTTGCCGGAGCCCGAGATGCCGATCACCAGATCCCCCGGCTCGAAGAAGTTCTTGAGCTGCTCCACGAAAACGTCCTCGTAGGAAAGATCGTTGGCGTAGGCCATCATGGTGGAGATGGAATCGTTTAAGCACATCATCCGAAAGCGCTTTTCAAGGTTGAGGCAGGTGCCCTTGTTGATGTCGCACACCCAGTGGGAGGCGGTGGAGGCGCTGCCGCCGTTACCCATCACGAATATCCGCCGCCCGTTTTCGTAGGCGGAAAGAAAGGCCGCGACGAGCCTTTCGAAGGCCTCGTGATCGAAGGCGTCCAGGACTTTTTTTAAACCATCGATATAGGTCTTGGAAAAATATTCCATGATCCTGGCTCCTTATATGATAGAGACATTACTCCGGAAATCAGGCCTCGACTTTTCGGACCACGTCCAAGTTTTTCATGGCGGCCTCCGCGTAGTCAAGGATGTCCTCCACGTTTTTCTGGGCCAAGAGCCACTCCGCGTAATCGGCCACGCTCTTTTCCGGGCCGTGCGCGGGCTTCCAACCCAAGGCCCTTAGCTTGGCGGAGTCCGACACCGCGTTCCTGGTGTCCCCGAAGCGGTAGAAGCCGCCGCTTGAGGCCTTGGGAAGGCTTTTTCCGGTGCGGCGCTCCATTTCCCTGCGCACGATTTCGGCAAACTCCGAAACGCTCACGGCCCTGTCTCCGCCCACGTTGTAGACCGAAAAATCCGTTTCATGGCGCGAAAGGGCCAGCATGTTGGCGGCCACCACGTCTTCTATGTTCACGAAGTCGCGCTTTTGAAGGCCGTCCTCGTAGACCGTGGGGGCCTTTCCGAAGTAGTAGTTGAGGCTAAAGATTCGGCAGGCCCCGGAGTAGGCGTTGTAGAAGGACTGGCGCGGACCCTGGACTATGGAGTAGCGCAGCGCCGTGGAGGGGATTCCGTAGCGCCGGCCAAAGGTTAGGGCCATCTTCTCCTGGCTCTCCTTGGCCAGAGCATAGGCGTTGGGGGGCGCGGCGTGGGTCTCCGGCGTGGGAATCCATGAAAGGGGCCGCCCGCAGCAGGGGCACTCGTGCTCCCACCTGCCCGCCCGGAGAGCCTCCTCCATCCGGAGCCCCGGCGCGCGCAGGCTATCGCAGCCTGCGCAGCGGTAGAGCCCCTCCCCCGCCACGAACTGGGAGCTTGCCACCACCACCTTCTCTATCGCCAAGCGCCTTTCCACCGCCACCTCGTACAAAAGTGCGGTGCCCACCGAGTTCACGTGGAAGAATGTCGAAAAATCCGGCAGATAGTCCTGGTAGGCAGCGAAATGGAATACCGCCTCCACCCCCTCCAAGGCCTTTTCCCAGTCGGCCTTAACCCGCACGTCCCCCAGCTGAAACTCCGCCTCCCCCGGGATGTAATCGGGTTTTCCCTTTAAATGCACGGGCTTGGCCAGATTATCCAGAATCCGAACCCCGTGGCCGGCGGCCAGCAGCGCGTCCACCGTGTGCGAGCCTATGAAGCCCGCCCCGCCCGTAACCAGAACCTTCATGGGAAAACCTCATTGTGGAGGACGATCGGCATCGTTCAGAGAAATAAACCCGGCCGGCTCCGCTTGACTAGGCCGATCACAAGCGATGAGCCGCAAGGCGTGCGAGCGAGCGGCGCAGGGAGCGTGCTGTTCGCACGTGACCGAGCCGCGAGGCGACGCACAACGCCGCGGATCGCGCTTGTGGACGGCCTAATAGCTAGCTTTGACTTCCGTGCCTATGCCCCTATCGGTGAAGAGCTCCAGGAGCATGGCGTGGCGGTTCTTGCCGTTTATAATGTGGACCTTCTCCACGCCGCGGGAAAGCGCGTCCAAGGCGCACTCCACCTTGGGGATCATGCCGCCTTTGATGCTGCGGTCGGCGATCATGCGGCGGGCGGTCTCGGAATCAAGCGATGAGATGAGCCGGCCCTCGGAGTCCAGGACCCCGTCCACATCCGTCATGAGGATGAGGCGCCCGGCGGTCAGGGCCGAGGCCACGCGGCCCGCCACGAGGTCGGCGTTTATGTTGTAGGTTTCGCCGCCCTCCCCCACGCCCACGGGCGCGATCACCGGGATGAAGCCCTTCTCCGTCATGGTGTGGATGACGGAGGGATCGACGCGCACCACCTCGCCCACGAGGCCGGGGTCGATGATCTCGGGGGGCTTGTCGTCTTCGGGGGCCGAGTAGATGGTCATCTTGCGGGCGAGGACCAGGTTGCCGTCCTTGCCGGAAAGCCCCACGGCCTTGCCGCCCTGGCGGTTGATGAGGGCCACGATGCCCTTGTTCACCTTGCCGCCTAAGACCATCTCCACCACGTCCATGGTGGCCTCGTCCGTTACCCGCATACCCTTCACGAAGCGGGAGGAGATCCCCATGCGGTCTAAGACCTGGTT
>JAKAGN010000057.1 GCA_021815525.1 Deltaproteobacteria bacterium | reverse complement strand
CACCTGGTATACTCGGCCACCAAGTTCGCGGTGAACGGCCTTTCCGAGGTGCTGCGGCTGGACCTTAAAAAGCACGGCGTGGGCGTGACCCTTGTCTGCCCGGGGGCCGTGGACACGGGCCTGGTGGAGACCGTGAAGGTGATCGCGCCCGAAAGCCGCGTGAAAAGGTTCAAGGGCTCCTTCCGCAAGATCGCCCTTTCCCCGGACAAGGTGGCCGGCCAGATGATGACGGCCGTGGAGAAAAACCGCTTCCTGGTCCTCACCTCGGTGGACGTCCACATCGCCTGGTTTTTCAAGCGCCATTTCCCGTGGCTTCATTACCTCGCCATGCGCGTGGTGTCCCGCCTGATGGATAACAACTTGAAATCATAGCACCAAAGGAGCCGACCATGAGCCCGGATCAGCGCCTCCTTTTTTCGCCGCTTTCCATAGGCAAACTCACGCTCAAAGGCCGCCTCTATAAGACGGCCACCTCCGAGACCCGCGCATCGGAGGACGGCTTCGTCACCGACGAGCTTTTGGCCTTCTACGAGCCCATCGCGGCGGCCGGAACGCCGCTTATCGTAACCGGCAACCTCTACGTAACGGTTGCGGGCAAGTCCACCTACCGCATGTGCGGCGCGGACAATCCCGACAAGATTCCGGGCCTTGCCCGCTGGGCGGACCTTGTCCACTCCCACAATGGTGCGCTTTTCGGCCAGATAAACCACTGCGGCCGCCAGGTCATGGCCCGCGCCATGGGCCTTACAAGCGCCGTCTCGGCCTCCGACGTGCGCGAAAAGGTGATGGGCACCAAGCCCCGGCCCCTTTCCACCTCCGAAATCAAGGACACCGTGGCCGCCTACGCCCAAAGCGCCGAGATCTGCCAGAAGGCCGGCTTCGACGGCGTGCAGCTCCACGCCGGGCACGGCTACCTGGTGAACCAGTTCCTGACCCCCTACACCAACCGCCGCACCGACGCGTACGGCGGAAGCTTCATGAAGCGCCTGCGCTTTCTCCTCGAGATCTACTGGGCCGTGCGCGAACGCTGCGGCGCTGACTTTCCCGTGATTTTGAAGCTAAACGGCGCCGACGCCCTGCCCGGCCGCCACGGCCTTTCCGGCCCCGAGCTTACGAACGTGGCCCGTATCCTCGAAAGCGAGGGCCTGGACGCCGTCGAGATCACCGTGGGCCACTACGAATCGGGCTTTCCCATGATCCGCGGCACCTTCGACGAGTTCTTCAAGGGCCTCATGGAAGAGGGCATAGGCGGCCAGCTCCCCTGGCTCCAGCGCACCGGCGTCAAGGCCTTCGGCCCCGCCATGGCCGCGGGCTTCAACCTCCTGTGGCCCCCCCGCGAAGGCTTCAACCTGGCCCACGCCGCCCGCTTCAAGAAAGCCCTCAATATCCCCGTCATCTGCGTGGGCGGCTTCCTCTCCGGCGACGCCATGGAGGACGCCATCCGCTCCGGCCGCTGCGACGCCGTGTCCTCCGCACGCGCCATGATCGCGGACCCGCAGCTTTTCCGCCACGTCCGCGAAGGCGTCAAGGGCCCCCAGTGCGACTTCTGCAACGCCTGCATAGCCCGCGCCGGACGGCTCCCGGTGGACTGCTACAACAAAAAGGTCAAGGAGGGGTAAGGATCGCGGGGGAGGGGGAGGGAAAACCCTTTTCTGCGAAAAGGGTTTTCCCTCCCCCTCCCCCGCAATCCTCACTCCGCTTTCACTCATAGCAGTAGGCGTATCGTGAGTCGCGGCCGAAGATGCATGGTTCGAGGCTTTGGAGAAGGGAGAGCTCGCCGGCGAACGTGGTGAGGGAGAGGCGTTTTTCGTAGATGTGGTTAAGTATTTCGGAGACGGCGATGTTGGTGATGAAGAGAAGCGCCGGGAAGGCGAACTCGCCGCCGCCCGAGAAGAAGTAGTGGCCGCTTAGGGAGACGGGTCCCTTGAGGCCCTTGTCGAGGAGGCTTTTTAGGAGCGCGGCGTCGGAGGAGGAGAGGTAGGCGAGGCGTTCCGTGATGTAGCGGGAGCCCGCAATCATGGGGAGATCATCGAAGCGGCGCCGGATTTTGCGGAAGAAGAGGAGCTTGCGGAAAAGGACCGTGAGGTAGCGCCAGTCCAGGGCCAGGTTCACGGGGGCGGTCGCCATGTAGAGGAGGCGTTTCCACCAGGATGTTTCCATGCGCTTGTGGGGAAAGCAGGCGTCGTAGCCGCCGGTGGCGAGCGCCCCGGCGTAGTCCATGACCCAGGCTGAGGACTCGATCAAGACCACTATCCACACGAATATGGCCGGTATCGTGCGCCAGGGCTTGAAGGGCGCGGCGTTTCCCACCAGCCGGTAGGGTTTTTCCGGCATGATGGAGGCTAGCTCCCGGTGGATGGGGCTTTTTTCCGCCTTGTGGCCCATGAGGGCCGCTCCGGCGCGGTCCACGGCCAGGATGTCGCGGCCGGCGATGATGGTGTGGGGTTTCTTGGCCACGGCCTTGATCTTGACCCCCATCCATCCGTCGGCGCCGGTCACGGCGTCTATGATGGAAAAGTGGACGGGAAAGGCCTTGACGAGCCGCGCGGTCCAGGGCGTGACCCGGCGCTTGCAGTGGTAATGGGTCACCTTGTCCTGGTGCGGGAGGCAGCCGTACACGTTTTTGACGGCCAAGGTGTAGTAGGAGTAGAAGTGGCTCTTGGCCTTGGCGAAGGATATGCGGAAGTCGGCCTCGGCCCAGGTTTTTCCCACCTCTGCGCGGCCCATGCCCTCGATGTCGTACTCCGCGGGCTCGAGGGTGAGGTCCACGAGGGGGACCAGGGCGTCAACGCCGCCGCCCCTCACGCGGATGTCCCAGCGGCCCTCGCCCCGCCAGCTTTCCAGGACGGATTCGTCGAGGTATCCGGCCCTTGCCCCCACCGGCGCCACGCCGCGCTTTTCGAACCAGTTGCCGTAGAGGTTCTGGCTCTCCACCACGCAAAGGCGCGTGTAGCCGCGCTTAAGGAGAAGGCGCAGGAGGTGGATCACAAGGAATGGATCCGTGTAGACCCCCACGTCGTCGCGCCGAAGCATCATGGAGAGGTTGGGTTTCACGGCCACCAAAAAGTCGGGCTTCTCCTTTCCCGAGCGGGCGCGCTCCTCCTCCAGGGTCTCGAAGAAAAGGCTTTCCGCCAGGACCTTTTCGAGAAGCTCGAAGCGGTCCCCCTGGCCGTTATCCGTAAGGGCGGCCACTATGTTTTCGTCGCTCATTTTCTTCCCTTTCCCGGGCCGTACCCCAGGACCAGCAGGGAGCACACCACGGCCACGGGCTCCAGGACCAGCGTCCAGAAGCCCGGGACCGTGATCTCGCTGGCGTAGGTTCCCGGGATGAGGCACAAAAGCCCCGAGCCGGGAAAGACGAAGCCGGCGGCGATCAGGGTTCCGCCAACAACGGGGCCCGCGGCCGCGAAAACCAGGCCCGCCCTTTTGCCGAGGAGAATGAGGGCCGCGCTGGTTTCGTAGCCCGAAAGGGCTATCATGAAGACGGCCCAGTACCACCAGGGCATGGAGGTCCCCGCCGCAAGGGTGATCCCCATCCCCATGCCGTGGAGAAGCCCCCCCAGGGCGATGGTTGCGGCGGCCGTCCGCTCCATTACCGCGAAGACGGCCGCCCCTTCCTGTTCCCGCCCATCTTCAGACTCGGGAAATGTGCCCGTCATGGCCTTACGGCTCCAATACGAAGAATTTCTGATGCGCCTTGTAGATGGGTTTTCCCTTGCCGAAGAGGAGGAACTTTCCGGCCAGGAAGAAGAGCGGCACCACGATGAGGGCCGCAAGGAGCGGGCTTCCGATGGCCTTGGCAAGGAGCCACGAGCAGCCCGCGGCGAAAAAGACGGAGGCTAAGGCGACGCCGAAGATGACGACGCCGATCAGGACCGCCATTTTCCTGGGATCCGGGATGTCCTCGCGCTTTACGTTTGGGTCGGCGAAAAGGCCAAGGCGCATCCAGTAGATCATGGGCAGCACCATGGCCGGGCCGATTATGACCCCCATGCCGTAAAGGGTGAAGGCCACGTTGGAGAAGATGAAGCCAAGGCCCATGTGGTGGCCGGGCGTCCACAAAACGCCGCCCTGGCGGGTGGCGTCGTAGAGGAAGCGCTGCCAGCCCGTGCCGTCCCAGCCGTAGACCAGGATGAAGAACATGAAGAAGTAGCCCACGAAGGAGTGCATCCAGGCGGCGTTGTAGCGGCCGGCGCGCACGCAGCGCCAGGACATGAAGAAGCCCAGCACCCCCTGGGTTATGTTGGTTACGGCGAAGATGACCACGAGCCAGGCCGGAAGGTCGTCCCTGCACGTGGCCACCTGCATGGTCTCCCAGTGGGGGAAGTTCCAGAGGAGATAGACGCCCGATGGAGCGAAAAGGCAGGCCAGGAAGAGGAGTGTGTACACGAAGTACTTGTTGACGAAGGGCTCCTCAACATTCTTCAGCTGGCGGCCGGCGGCCGCGGCGAAACCGGCGCCCAGGGAGTATGCCCAGAAAACGTCCACCTGAACCATGATTTCCTCCTTTTTCCGCAGGAAAGGGTTTTCGATCCGTCGAACAACGCCCCTGGCGGCCCTTTTCAAGGCTCGCTCAGGGCTTGGCCATTCCCGAAAGCATCAGGAGCGATACCGCCTCGATCCAGCGGTTTCCCGTCTCGGAAGGGTTCGCGGCGAAGAGGATGTCGAAGGCGGCTCCAAGGGTCATGGCGTTGATGGCCCGGGAAAGCACCGCGGTGTCCAAATCGGGCCGCAGAAAGCCCTTCACGATGCCGTTTGCCAGGTAGGCCTCCACCATCGAATCCGCCAGGGTCTTGATGGAAAAAAGCCTGGCGTCGAGCGCCGGGTCGACGCCCAGGGCCTGGAAAAAGATGATGCGGGCCATGCGGGTGTCGGCCATGAAGAGCCGCAACATGCGGCCGCCTATGCGCCTTATCTGGGAGCGGTAGGATTCCACCGAGTCCGAGAACTGGGGGGCCTCCTCCTCCACCACCACCTTGATCTGGGCGAGAAAGCCGTCCACCACGGCGAAGAAGATGTCCAGCTTGTTCTTGAAATAGCGGTAGAAGGTGCCGTGGCCTATGCCGAGCCTTTCGGCTATGTCGCTGATCTTGGTGTCGTGGTAGCCCTTCTCGGCGAAGGCG
The DNA here is from genome assembly GCA_021815525.1 of Deltaproteobacteria bacterium. Taxonomy (GTDB): domain Bacteria; phylum Desulfobacterota; class Desulfobacteria; order Desulfobacterales; family Desulfatibacillaceae; genus JACRLG01. The sequence continues at coordinate 5,472 of JAKAGN010000057.1, read as the reverse complement.
TCCATGGACGCGGCCAATATCTGTGAGCGGCGTTTTTCTATGAGATCGCTGTCCATGTCGGCTCTGTTTTTACGTTTGTAAAAAATAGAATGACTCGTCATTCCACATCCCGGCTTCCTTTGCAAGTCTTTTTTTCGGCTCTGGTTTTTTTATACGGGTCGTGATAGCTTGATTCGATTTTGCGTGGGGACCTCCCCTTGGCTCCCGTCGCCCCGGAGCCCCAGAAATACCCTCCAAAAGAGGAGCCATGAGCGTTTTTTTTTCAGATGATGACAGGGCCCTTATCGCCTCCAGGGGGCTTTCGGTCGAGGCCGTTCTGGGCCAGCTTGAAATTTTCCGGAATGGGCCGGGCATTCTTCATCTTGACCGGCCCGCCGTGATCGGAGACGGCATCACGGCCCTTACCGAGGGCCAGGCCGAGGGCTACGCAAGTTTTTACGAGGCGGAAAAGGGCTTAAGGCCCGTGAAGTTCGTGCCGGCCTCCGGCGCGGCCACCCGCATGTGGAAGGCCCTTTCGGCCTGGCGCGCGCGGGTGGCGGCCGAGGGGCTCCACATGCTGCGGCGAAGGGCCGGGGAGGGGGACAAGGAGGCCTGCGCCGTCCTTTCCTTTTTCGAGAACCTGCCGCGCTTCGCCTTTTACGGCGAGCTGGAAAGCGCCGCGAAAGCAGCTGGAAAAAACCTCGCAAAGCTTTGGGAGCAGGAAAACTACGGGCCAATATTGACGCTTCTTTTGGACCGGCCGGGTCTCGGCTACAAGGACATCGCCAAGGGCCTGGTGCCCTTCCACGCTGGGCCGGCGCACCACCGCACCGCCTTCGAGGAGCACCTTTGCGAGGCGGTCTTCTACGCCAGGGACGAAAACGGCGTCTGCCGCCTCCATTTCACGGTCCCGGAGGCTCAAAAGGCCCTTTTCGAGGAGCTTTTAGAAAGGATAAGGCCGCGCTGCGAAAGGGATCACGGCTCGGTCTTTTCGGTGGAGTTCTCGGTCCAGGACCGCTCCACCGACACCATAGCGGCGGCGGCTGATTTTTCGCCCTTCCGGACAAGGGACGGCGCGCTACTTTTCAGGCCGGCCGGGCACGGCGCGCTCCTAAAAAATCTGGACGGCATCCGCTCGAGCCCCATTTTCCTGGCCAATATAGATAACGTCGTTCCGGACTCCGCGAAAAAGGAGCGCGCCCTGTGGAAAAAGGCCCTGGCCGGGCTTCTCCTCGACGTAAAGGACGGGGTCCACACCACGCTCTCGCTTCTAAAAAAGGACCCGGCAACGCTCCCGGCGGCCCTAAGGTTCGCCGAAAACCGGCTTTCAATATGCCCGCCGCCCGGGCTTCCGGGTGAAAAGCTGCCGGATTTCCTGCAAAAAGCGCTCGATCGACCCATACGGGTCTGCGGCATGGTTAAAAACCTCGGCGACCCGGGCGGCGCGCCCTTCTGGGTGCGGCGGAAGGACGGCGGCGCAAGCCTCGAAATCGTGGAGCAGGCCCAGGTAAGGCGGGACATGGAGGACCAGTGCCGCATATTTTCGTCCTCCACCCACTTCAACCCCGTGGACATCGTGGCCTGGGTCCACGACGCCCGCGGCCGTAAGTACGATCTAAAACGCTTCACGGACCCCGAGGCCGTCTTCGTCTCCCAAAAGAGCCAGGACGGGCGCGAGCTTTACGCCCTGGAGCTGCCGGGGCTCTGGAACGGCTCCATGTCGGACTGGATAACGGTATTCGTGGACGTTCCCATGTGCGCTTATAACCCTGTGAAATCGGTCAACGATCTTTTATCGCCGTCCCACTGCGGCCAATGAAAGAAGGGTTCCGCGGGCCGTCTCAAACCCTGTCGATTATTTGTTCGTAACTTTCGGGTTCTCGACCAGGCGCCTTTGGCTGGTCAAAAAAGGGGAATCATGAACGGGAAAAGAACCTTGATATTGACGAATGCGAATTTATTTTTTATACATCATTCTAAAGCCTTAAGGGACTTTTCGACAAGTTGACAGCCCATTAATCTTGTTTTGTCTTTAAATCCAAAAAAGAAAACAAAAGGAGACTGTCATGGAGTTTTCCATTTTAAAAAACGACTTTTTAAAGGGGCTTTCAAAGGTTCAGTCCCTGGTGAACCGCAAGACCGCCTTTCCCATCACCCTTAACGTGCTCCTGACGGCCGGAAACGACGGAGTCGTAATTTCCGCCACCGACATGGAAAGCGCCTTCGTGGGCTCCTACCCGGCATCCGTCGCGGCGCCGGGCACGGTCACGGTCCCTGGAAGGAAGCTCTTCGAGATCGTTAAGGATTTCCCGGACGAATCCGTCACCCTAAGGGAGACGGACGGCGGCTGGGTGAAGATAGCCGGCGAAAAGCTGGATTACAGGCTCATGGCCATGAGCGCCGACGAGTTTCCGGCGCTTCCCGACGTCGACCGCACTGGCCTTTTTTCGCTTCCAGGCGACCTTTGCCTGGATATTTTGGAAAAGGCCGATCTTCCCTCGCCAGGAACAGGCGAGGACAAGCGCCCGCACCTTGTTCACCTCCTGGGATTTTTCATGGAAAAGGTGGAGGAGGAGGGGAAGCCGCCCCTGCTGCGCCTTGTGGCCACCGACGGGCACCGCCTGGCCCGGGTGGACTTCGAGCCCGGCGAGCCAGGGGCACTTTCCAGCCTGGGCCTTGAAAAGGGCGCCATCCTTCCAAAGCGGGCCGCGGCCGACATGGCCCGCATTTCGGAGGGCGGCGGTAACGTGGAATTGGGGATCCGCGGCGGCTACTTCATCTTTTCACGTGAGAACGAGACCCTGATAGGCCGCCTCCTTGACGGCGAGTACCCCGATTACCGGGTGGTTATCCCCAAGGACGTCGAAGCCTCCATCACTGTGGAGCGCACCTCCTTCCAGGCCCTTTTGAAGCGCGTCTCCATCTTCACCTCCGAAAACTTCAAGGCCGTGAGCTTCAAGCTGGACGCGTCGAGCCTCACCCTTTCCATAAAGAACCCCGAGATCGGCGAGTTCGTGGAGGAGTTTCCGGTATCCTACGACGGCGAGCCCTTCGAGACGGCCTTCAACCCGCGCTACTTCATCGAGGCCATCAACGTGATGCAGAGCATCAAGATCAAGGTCTTGCTGGAGAAGGGAAAGAGGGCCTGCCTCGTGAGCGGCGACGAGGACCCGGGCTATCTCATGGTAATCATGCCCATGCGCGCCTGACAGCTTCGCCAAAAACGCGAACTGCTGCGTTGCACGTCAAAGTGAATTTCGGTCACGTACAGAATAGTACGCTCCCTCATTCACTTTTCGTGCGCCTTGCATTTCATCGTTTTTGACAAAACTGTAATTGAAGCATTCGCTGACAAATGACAATTTAAACAGACTTCGAACGTTGGAGTTTTCCGTTCAAAATAAAAGGATGATGAAGATGACCGAACCCGAAGCGGTTCAAAACGGTTACACCGCCGACAACATCAAGGTGCTGGAGGGGCTGTCGGCGGTCCGCCAGGTGCCGGCCATGTACATAGGAAACGTCGGCGAGGAGGGCCTCCACCACATGGTCTACGAGGTGGTGGACAACGCCATCGACGAGGCCATGGCCGGGCACTGCGACACCATAAGGGTGGTGATACACCCCGACAACTCGGTGTCGGTGGAGGACAACGGCCGCGGCATCCCCGTGGACATCCACAAGACTGAGCAGATTCCCGCGGTGGAGGTGGTCATGACACGCCTCCACGCGGGCGGCAAGTTCGACAAGGACACCTACAAGGTCTCCGGCGGCCTCCACGGCGTGGGCGTCTCGGTGGTGAACGCCCTTTCCGAGTGGCTAACGGTCGAGATACACACGGGCGGCCGCAAGTACGTCCAATCCTACGCCAAGGGCGTCAAGACCAGCGAGCTTAGCGACGTAGGTCCCACCCGGAAGCGCGGAACAGTCGTCCGCTTCAAGCCCGACACCACCATAATGGTGGACATGCCCTTCGACTACGAGGTGTTGGCCCGCCGCATGAGAGAGCTGTCGTACTTGAACGCTGGCATTACAACATTCATAGAGGACGAGCGCACCGACGAGAAGCAGGAGTTCCACTACAAGGGCGGCATCGTGTCGTTTGTGGAGTACATCAACAGAAACCGCACGCCGCTCCACAAGCCCATACATATGTCGGGCGAGCGCGGCGGCGTTGAGATGGAGGTGGCGCTCCAATACACGGACGGCTACAACGAGAACATCCTCTCCTTCGCCAACAACATCAGTAACAAAGAAGGCGGCTTTCACCTGATGGGCTTCAAGGCGGCCCTTACCCGCACCATCAACCTTTACGCCTCCTCCGACAAGACATCCAAGAACCTCCAGGAAAAGATAGGCGGCGACGACGTGCGGGAGGGCCTTTCCGCCGTCATCAGCATAAGGCTCCAAAAGCCCCAGTTCGGCGGCCAGACCAAGACCAAGCTGGAGAACACCGAGGTCAAGGGCCTGGTGGAGAACCTGGTTAACGAAAAGCTGGCCCAGTTCCTGGAGGAAAACCCTGCCGTCGCCAAAAAGATCGTGACCCGCGCGGTGGAGGCCGCCCGCGCCCGCGAGGCCGCCAGGAGGGCCCGTGACCTCGTGCGCAAGAAAGGCTCGTTAACCGACGCGAGCCTTCCCGGGAAGCTGGCCGAGTGCCAGGTCTCCGAGCCCGAGGCCCGCGAGCTTTTCCTGGTGGAGGGCGACTCGGCCGGCGGGAGCGCCAAGCAGGGCCGCGACCGGCGCTTCCAGGCCATCCTGCCCCTCAAAGGCAAAATTCTGAATGTCGAAAAGGCCCGCTTCGACAAGATTCTGGAAAGCGAGGAGATTAAGAACATCTTCACGGCCTTGGGGACAGGCGCTGGCCGCGACGACTACGACGTGGCCAACATCCGCTACCACAAGGTCATCATCATGACGGACGCCGACGTGGACGGCTCCCACATCCGCACGCTTCTCCTCACATTCTTCTACCGCCAGCTTCCCGAGGTCATCAAAAGCGGCTACCTCTACATCGCGCAGCCGCCTCTCTATCGGGTTGGAAAGGGCACGGGCGGGATTTACTTGAAGGACGACGCCGAGCTTTCCGAGCATCTTCTCCGCAGGGTCGCGGAAAAATACGTGGTCAGGGCGGACGGAAAGACGCTCGGGGACGAGGATCTTCACCGCTTCCTGTCCGACATGTCCGAGTACCGGGAAATACTTTTCCGCTTCGAGCGCAAGAACGTGCCGGCGGCCCTCGTCGAGTTCCTTTTGCGGCAAAACGTGGTTGATAACGCATACCTTCGGAACGAGGCCGCAATGAACGGCCTGTGCGGAAAGCTCACCGCGGCCGGCTGGACCGTGGTCTCGGGCCCAACGTTCTCAGATGAAAAGCAGCTCTTCGAGCTATTCGTGTCCAAAACCGAGGAGGAGTCGGAAAAAACCCTGTTTTCGGCCGCCAGCGTGGTTTCGCGCTCCGCCAAGATCGGCCGGGGGCTCGTCTCCTCGCCCGAT
>JAKAGN010000056.1 GCA_021815525.1 Deltaproteobacteria bacterium | reverse complement strand
GGTCGTAAACGGCCTCCGCGCCCCTGCCGTTGGGCGCCGAATCCCTCAGGGCGTCGCCGAAGTTGTAGACCGACGCCGCCGCTCCTACGATCAAGGCCGCCAGAAGCCAGCCCCTCATGGCCCCCCTCCCTTTCACTTTCCGAAAAGCTTTGCGTTCGTTAAGCGGAACCCAATCCAAAACCTCGCTTCGCCGGGCTTGATGGACCATGCCGCCCCGCGAGGCGAAGCTTCGCACAAAAGCATGGCGGGCCCGGATGCTTACGCCATGCGGCCGGATGAAAAAAATATCAGGAAGACCCCTTGACGCAACAAGGGAGAAAATCGCCGGGTGAAACAAGGCCGGTCGTTTCCCGCGGTCCGAAAGGCCGGCCCTCACTCCTCCCGGTTCATGTGGCGGGCGAGCTGGGCGAAGACGTAATCGATCTGCTCGGGGCTGGTGTCCGGCGTTATGACCACCTGGAAGGTGACCTGCACGAGCGGCCGGACCTTCCCGCCTCCCCGGGCCGTAAGGCCGGCGAGCCGCTCGGAAAAGACCGAAAGGGCCTCCGCGGGGTCGGGCGCGGGCTCATCCCTGCGCTTGGCCTGCGGCCGCCCGCCGCCGTGGGACTTGGAAAGGTCGGCGTCCACGAGGAGCGAAAAAAAGGCCGTCATCTTGCGGGCCGCGACCGGGCCGGAGCCTGTGTGAGACATGAACCACTGCTCGGCCGCCAGGCGGTCGGCGGCCGGATCGGGCGCGGCGGCGAGAAGCTCGCCGGGGTAGACGTCCGCCAGTATCTCCCGGCACACGCCCGGGTACTTCTCGTCGGACAGCCAGCGCTCCATGCGGGCGGTGGTGCGGTTTTCGGAGTCCAGGAGCCCGACGGCCCTGAGGCAGGGGGTGACGGTGGTCTTAACGGTCAGCTCCCGCGAGTTCAGAACGCCCGCCAGGTATTTGTCCGTAACGATGCCGGGCACTATGTCGGCGATGCGCTCCTTGAACCGCTTGCGCAGCGTCCACCAGTGCAGAATGGGCATGGTGGGAAACGGGGTTTCCCATTCCTCGCTCATGACGCCCTCCTTCCGCTCCGCGCCGGCCGGACGGCGCCCGCCCCGAAATTACTCTTCCAGGGCCCCGTTTATCTTGTCCCGGAGCTTTCCCGAGCACTTGAAGGTCACCACCTGGCGCTGGCGCAGCATGAGGTCCTCGCCGGTGGCCGGGTTCCGCCCCCTCCGCTCGCTCTTCTTCTTGACGCAGAACTTGCCGAAGCCGGAGATGAGCACGTCCTCGCCGTCCTCGAGACTTTTCTTGATGATCTCGATCAGCTGCTCGACGATCTCCACGGACTCCTTCTTGGAAAAACCCAGATTGTAAACCTTTTCAACGATGTCGCTTTTGGTCAGAGCCATGAGGCCTCCCGTGCGGCCGATGGGAACGGCCGCTTGAAAGGGCATCCGCCGCGCGCCCGCCCGCTCTCGCGCGGCGCTGGTTTTCCCGCCCTAAAAAAAACAACCCCTCGGCCGCTCGCCACGGCCGCCCCCCCCAAGCCGCCAGCGGCCCCGGGGTCTGAAATCCCTCCCAGCATCTCCAGCGTTTAGCGGCCCGAAACGCCACGTCACTCGGGCGTTTCGGGCTCCCCCCGGCCGGCCTTGTCCGGGCCGTAGCCCGCGGCCTCGAGGGTTTTCACCACCGTATCGACGTTTTTTGCTATCCGATCCATCTCTTCCTTCAACAGGGCGTCGAAATCGTCCTCCAAGGAAAACCTCCCGCCCGGCTCAGTCGGGATACACCCCGCGCCGGTAAACGTAATCGTAAAAATGTTCCGCGTAACCCTCCACCGCGCCCGTCCCGGCCTCGCCGTCCTCCTCCGCGTCCCGCTCCCGCTTCCGGATGAGGGCGTCCAGGAAGCCGCTCCGGGCCTCCTGGTAAAGGACGTTCTGGAGAAAGGACGCCGGGGTCTCTATCTCGGGGCGGACCTGGACGAACTGGGACGCCGACTCGATCAGGCTCTTCACGGCGCGGATATAGCCCAGGGCGTCCATCTCGCCCGCGTCGTAGAGGCCGACAAAGCCCGCGATGACGCCCAAAAGCACGCCCTCGATGCCGTCAATGCACTTCACGATCCCTCCCCGCGCGCCATTGCAGGAAAGTTAACCAATTTTAAATGAATTGTCAAGGACTTACAAGGAAGGTGCAAACAAAGGCCCGAAAAAACCTTTTGCACCCCCAAAACCGCATCCCCGGACACGCGGCGGGGCGATGCGCCTGTTGTAGTCGCCCGCGTCATGGTGTAAGAAGATACGGCGAAGCGTGAAAGCGCCCCGCGGGCCGCAAGCCCGAAGGATTCGGACATCCACCACGCGGCGGGCGAGCCCTCCCGCCCCGTTTTCCCCCCCAGGGCCCGGTCCATGGCGAACTTTTTCCGCAAACGTTTTTTGGCCACGCTGGCCGTGATGGCGAGCCTCGTCCCGGCCGCGGCCCTCCTGGTCTTCGTGGCGCCCGCCATGACCGCCGAGCTTTGCCGATGGCTCGCCGACAACGCGGCATCGGCCTGGCGCCTGGAGTTTCTCGAGGTGGGCCCCAAGGCCCCCCGCGCATTCTCACTTTACAACGGCAAGATCGGCTTGTCCTTCCGCCCGGGCGGGCGGGGCCTCCTGGCCACGGCCACGGCCCACTTCGACCGCGGCCACATGCGGATATTCCTGCGCCCGGAAAACGGGCGGGAAACTGAAATCCCCGAGTCCTTCAAAACGGCCGGCGAAACCGGGCAGGTGTTCCGCTTCGCCCTTTCGCCCGGCGCCCGCTACGCCTTCCAGGAGGACGTGCGGGATTCCGGCTCCGAGGCCGAGGACGACGAGGGCGGCCTTTCCGCCAAGGAGAAGACGGCCCGCTTCCTGGCCGGGCTCATCCGGAAGGAGCCCGCCTACGACCTCTTCGCCCTGGCCCTTTCCCCGGAAAGCCCGGCCCCGGGGAGATTTCTCGTACGCTTCACCGCAACGGGGAAGTCCGGCTCCGTTGTGGACGCCAACCCGGACATGGAGTTTCCGGCCAAGTACCCGTTCCTGCTGCCGGAGTCGCCGGCCGGGCCGGGGCATGCCGAGACCCTGGAGTTCGCGGGCGCGGGCCGGCCCAGGGGCCGCATCCTCATTCCCGGCCGCTTCCTGATTCCGTTGAACTTCCTGACGGAGCCCGTGAACGGCTTCGTCCTGGCCCGCCGGAGCGAGGGCGGGGCTTACAGCGCAGTGGCCGAGGCGGGGGCATCAGCCCGCATCCTGGAAAACCTGGCGGCTCCCGTAAGGGCCCCCTCCCCCCGTTTCCCCGTGGCCTCCTTCCTGCCCCGGGCCCTGGCCCTTCCGGTGCCCCGGGCCCTGGTGGACGCCTTCTCGGGCGCCGCCGGCACTCCGGCGCCCCGGCCTCTTCGCGTGCGGGCGGAGCCCGTTTCCGACGCGGGCCGCTCCTTTTCGCCGGAGAGGGACGCCCTTTTCATCTCGGGACTGGGGTTCACCGTGCGGGAGGCTGATTTCAGCGATGCCGCGGGGCTCGTCACCGGGGCCTTCGGCCTTCTCTTCGCCTTGTTCTTCGCGGCTTACGTGGCGCTCTACTTCCTTTTCCCCTTCTTCACGGTGCGCTTTTCCGGACGGGGGGCGGGGGCGTCCCTCTACTCCCTGGCGGCCTCGGGCCTCACCATGTTCCTGGTGACGGGCCTGACCTTCCTCTCCCTTTTCCTGCTGCTCTACCTGAACCTGGACGCAACCATCTACCCGGAGCTGAACAAGGTCCACTTCTACCTGGACTGCGCCGAGGGCCTGTTCCGGGTTACGCTTTTAAGCGTGCTGGTTTTCGCCGCCTTCGTGGTTCTCAAGGCCTGGCGGCCCAGCCGTGGCTTCATCTTCGGATGGTTCTTCGACGAGGCCCGGCACGCGCGGAAGTTCTTCTACGGCACGCTGGCCTCCTTCGCCGTGTCCCTGGCCATGTTCGTGGTGAAGCCCGGCCGGGGCATCATCCTGCTTTGCGAGAGCACGCTTCTCCTGCTCTTCCCGCTCGCCTTCACCTCTTATCTCACCTACTTCCGGCTCAAGGTCAAAAGGCGGCTTTCCCTGGGCTGGGTGGCCGTGTTCTCGGGCCTGATCCCCCTTCTGGGCTTCGCCCTGCCGCTGGCCCTCTACGACGAGTTCGGGCCCATCCTCATCTACTCCCTCTTTCTTTTCCTGGCCTGGCCCGCCGTCCAGTTCCTCACGGACAAGAACCGCCTCCTGCCGGTGGCGGACGAGTCGAGAAGCCGCGCCATGCGCGCCTTTTCCGGCCTCTTCCTTTCGTCCTCCACGATCATGGGGCTTTTTTTCCTCCTCGCGGTCCGGCACCTGCCTTCGGCCGTCCTCTTTTTCCTTCCCTTGGCTTACGGGGCGGCGGCGCGGCTAATGCGCAGGCTCGGCCGGGCCTTTTCCCCGGGCATGGCCCAGACCCTCTTCATAGTGTGGCTGGGCTGCGCGGCCACCATGAGCCTTATCGGATTCTACCAGAAGGACTTCGACCTGCCGGGCCTTTCCACCTTCACGAGCCGCATGGACAAGATGAACGTGCCGGCCTTCCGGGACGACGCCGACATCCCCCACAGCCTGGTCTACGTGCCCGGCACCCGGCTTGGGAGCCTCACGCGCCGCATCCACACGGATTTCGCCATGAGCCTGGTCCGGAGCCTCATGAAGGACGTCTTCGTGGGGCAGGCCGGGACCGTGCTCTCGGTGAGCCTTCTGCTGGCATACCTCCTGGTCCTCTTTCTCTCGCTGGGCCAGATCGAGGCCTACACCCGGCACCAATCGCTGAAAAGGCTGAACGAGCCCCTCTTCCGCTTCATGGCCTTCGCCTTCGTGGGGATTTTCGCCCTCTACTCATTCCTTTCCACGGGCTGCTACCTGCCGCTCACCGGCGTGCCCTTTCCCCTCGTTAGCGACGGCGACTCCTACCGCGCCTTCACCCTGGCCCTCCTGTGGGTTTCCATCGTCTGCCCCTGGCAGGAAAGAAGCTTCTGACCATGCGCGAGCCCCGGAACCGCACCCGAGCATTCCACACCCGCATCGTGAGCATCCTGCTCCTTTCGGGCTTCGCCGCCTGCTTCATGGTCTTCGTCCGCCTGGGCCGCCACGACGCGGCCCTCTCGGACCAGCGCCGGGACTTCAGCCCGGCCTTCTTCCTCCTCTACGAGAACGAAAAGGGGCTCGAAAGGGCGGGCCGCGTTACGCTTCCCGGCTTTTCCTTCTCCCGCTCCGAGCGCGACGCCCATGTCCCGTTCGACCGTTACGCCATCCTGGAAAAAAAGGACACCGGCTGGCGGATCACCCTGGCCGGGCTGACGAACTCCTTTTACGTGGAAAACGCCGAGAACCCCGACCGGGCCTCCTACCGGACCCTTTTGGACGGCGAGCACCCGGCCCGGCCCGGCACCTACGTGTTCCAGGACAACCTCGTAAGGCTCTCGCTGAACGAAAAGGGCGACGCCCTGACGGTGACGCGCCTGGGGTACCTCTTTTTCCTCAAGCCCGGGGAAAAGATAACCCTCGGCAAAAGCCTCGACAACCAGGCCATCTACCCGGTGCCCGAGCTGACCCGCCTATTCGAGGGGGCTCCCACCACATTCCTTCCGGGCCGTTGGATCGAGCTTTCGGCCCGCAGGGACGGGCGCGTAAGGGTGGAGAACATGGTGCAGCCCTCGGTCTCGGGACGCCAGACCCGCCTTTCGCCAAGGCTCTTTCCCGTGGACCTCCTGGCCGCGGAGGGCTCCTTCCTGCCCCTGGACAAGACCGCCGTGGCCTTTGTCCAGGCCGTCACGGTCTCGGAGGGCAGGGCCGCCGGAAACGGGCAGGCCGGCAAGGACGGCTACTTTCACCTGCCGGCCCAGGCGGGCGAAGTGCGTGAAATTCCGCTCCTGGCGATCCGGGCGGCCCGGGGGCCGGAGCGCAGCACGGCCCTTTGGGTGGTCTTCGATTTCCGCGGAAGCCCCCTCTTCCCCGCCCTGACCCAGGGGGCCTCCCCCCCCGTCCCGCCCCTTTCCACCACCTGGAACAACCCCATGCGCAGGGCCGTGGCCCTCCCGCAGCGCCCCTGCGTGCTGGCGCCGCTCTCCAGCCAGTTCCGCCGTTTCGGGGCCCGGCAGAGGGTCTCCTGGGAAAAATACGACCGCATTCTCGCCGCCACGGACCAGGGCCTCGTGCGCTTTCCCCAGAAGACCGAGCAGGAGCGCCGCGCAAACGCCGCCTACGCCGACGCCACCGTCTACAACCCCGAGTGCGGGGTCACCATAAGGAACAACGTGATCTTCGACTCCCGGGAGACCGTGGCCGCGCCCGCGGCCGCGCCCCGCATGGGCGACCTGGCCGCCGCCAACGCCAGGAGCTACCCCTTTCTCGCCGACGACGGCCGGGAGCGGAAAATTTTCCTGGACTGGCCCGCCCGCAAGAATACGGCCAAACCCGTGTATCTCATTTTTCACGAGGGGCCGGGCCTCTTCGCGGGCGACGGGGCCCGCCTGCCGGCCCCGGCCCGCAGCCGCCAGGCCGGGGGCGTGTACCTCAAGGACTGGGACGCCCTGGGGGTCACGTCCCGCCATTCCGTTTGCGTGAACTGGGAGGGCCGCCTCACGACCCCGCCCAACGAGAACCGGCTGGCGGGCCTCCTGGCCGCGCCCTCGGGCTGGTCCTTTCTTGGCCCCCGGGGGGCCGTGGCCGCGGTGTCGCTCCAGCCCGGCGTCCCCCTCACCCGGGAGCGCTCCGGGCTTTCCATAAGACTCCTGTCCGGAGCGGGGGAGATATTCGTGAACGGCGAGCCGCTCACCGAGCTTCCGCGGGAGCTTCGCTACGGCGACGTCGTCACTTACGGCGCGGGCCGCTTCACCCTTGCGTCCAACTTCGGCCTGTGCCTGTTCGCAGAGAAGGAGGCCCTGCCCAAGAACGACACCACGAGCCAGATGGTGCGCTGGAGCTTCGCGTCCGCCGTGGACGACGGCGAGGTCCTGAATCCGGTCCTGGGCATCCTGGGGGACGAGATATTCGACCACGCCTCGGGCCGGCACGCCAAGCGCCGCACCCTCTTTCCCGGGCTCGCGGACGCGCCGGACATAAGGACGCGGCTCTCCCAGGGAGAGAACGTGCGGCTCACCCTGCAGTCGGACCTGATGGAGATCGTCTCCACGGTCTCCCGCCGGCACCTTGCCATGCTGGACGCCGACTACCCCTACCCGGCCTGCCGCCCCCGGCGCAAAGGGGCGCCCTGCCTCACGCCCTCCCGCCACGGCCTGGCGGTCCTCATACTGAACCGGGAGGGAAAAATCCGGGCATCGCTGTCGCTGCCCACCTTCACCCGGGAGAGCCTCAGGGGCGGCTCCTTCGACAGGAGCCTGGACGACCCCCGGAACTTCACCTTCCGCAACCGGGCCCTCCAGCTCACCAGGAACGACTACCCGGGCTCCATCTTCAAGACCGTGACCGCCATGTGCTGGCTTCTGAGCCCGCCGCGGACGCTGGGGGAGGCGCTCCCCGGGCCCCTTTCCTTCGACGTCGCCGGGCCGGAGCGCATCTTCATGGTGCCCCAAGGCGACATCCCCATACCTCCCTACACCTGCACCAACCACCTGGTGACCTACTCCTACGGCTTCTTCTACGGCTACGAGTTCGGGCCCCGCGGCATCGCCTGCGTGGGGAACCACGCCAAGAGGCGCGACCGGGTGGAGTTTCTCTCGGAGATACTCTACAAGTCCTGCAACCAGGGCGCCATGCGCCTCTATGCCCAGTACGCCGCGCCCGGAACCCTCTCGGGGGTTTCCGTGGAGGTCTTGAAGGCCCTGGGCTTCCGCGTGCTGGCCGGCTCCGGCGAGGAGTACGGCCCCACGCTGCGCTTCGCAAGGGACGAGGACGGCGAGCTGACGCGCCTTTTGCGCATGGACGCGGGGGTCATTGACGTGGCCCACCTGGAGCAGTATCCTGCATCGCTTTGCAAGATGGCCTTCGGCCAGATCGTGGAGGCCCCCCTGATCCAGCTGGCCTTCCTGGGGGTCTTCTACGCGGACGGGGGCGACATGTACCTGCCCACCTACCGGGAGGACTCGGTGGAGCGCGTCGGCCTTCCCGCGGACAACCCCCTGGACCCCGACCGTTTCAAGGGAGCGGCCCGGCACATCGGCGACGCGCTGGTGCTGGGGGCCCAGAGGGTGGGCGAGCCCGGCCGGGGCCTGTTCCAGGGCACCAGCGTCCAGGCCTTCTCGGAGCTTCAAGGGAGCGAGGAAATGGGCTACCCGGTTTTCGCCGGAAAGACCTCCACAGCCGAGGTCACGGCCGGGGCCCCGGCCCACGAGCAGGACAAGGCCCACACCCGCTGGCTGGGCTGGCAGGCGGGCCGCCTCGTCCCGGCCGGCGACAAGTGGACCTACACGCCGATTTCCGACCGGCTCGTAATGGCCGTCTCCGTCGAAAACTCCAACAACGAGAAGGCCCCCACCCACGCCAAGTTCCTGGCGGCCAAGATAGCCTACGCCACCGCCGCCTTTTTCGGAGACTTCGGGCCCAGTGTGGAGAAGACATGCGCCTCCAAGTGACGGGCGAACCAAAAACGCGAACTGCCGCGTTGCGCGAGAAAGCCACTTTCGCTTACGTGCGAACGGCACGCGCCCTCATTGCCTTTTCGCGCGCCTTGCATTTCATCGTTTTTGATTCGCCTGTCCCGGCGTCCCGTTTCCCCGGGCGTCCAAAAACACGGTTTTGGGCCGTGCTCCTGGCGATCCTGGCGGCGATCCTGGCGGCCGCGGCCGACAAGCCCCACCGTGTGGTGCTGCCGGGCCCGGAGTCATGGCCCTGCCAGGCCAACTTCAGGATCGTGGACGGGGCCGACATGGGCATCGTGGAGTTCGCCAAAAAAAACGGCGTTCCGCCCCTCATGCTGCTGGCCTGGAACCCGGTGCTCTCCGAGGAGGGCAGGGTGAAGCGCTTCCGGGAGACGCGGGCCGGGGGCCGCACCGTTCGGAGCAAGGTGAGGATTCTCCTTTGCCGGGAGCCCTTCCTGCGAATCCCCCTGGGCGACTTCGAGAGCCCCTACAAGCTGGTGCTCAAAACCTTCGCCGAGATATACCCCTATCCCTGGGCCGAGCTGGGCTCCCGCTGGCGCGCCGACGTCCCCCCCGGCAAACGCGTCCGCATGGGGCCGGAGACCTGCCTCACCTTCGCCCGCAAGCCCCGGAAAATGCGGCTGCGCCTGGATCTCCCGGCCCCGGAGCGCACCCAGCTGGCCGTGGAGGAAACCGCAAGGGTCTTCGGCCTTGCCCCGGCCGCGCTGGCGGCCCTTAATCCCAAGGCCATGACCCGGGCCTTCCTCACCCGGGAGGACGTGCTTTTCCTGCCCTTCCCAAGGCTCGCCACCGACACGGAGCCCCTGGAGGACGGGGAGGGCGTGCGTGAACCCGTGGAGCCGCCCACACCGGCGGACTCCCTGGAGCCCGCGGGCGGGGAGGGCGAATGACCGGAAGCTTTTTCATAACCTCGTCCGACGCCCCGGGGCGGTGTCGCGGGCCCTCTTTTTCGGGTCTTTCAACGGAAGCGCCATGAACTTTCTTCTCTCGGAACTCGACATCGTCTTCGCCAACGAGCTTCCGGCCCTGGATCGCTTCAACGTCCGCCGGCCCGACGAGCTTCTGCGCTACTCCCGCCACGTGGTTGACCTCATCTCCCACTTCATCCGCCCACACCGCGTGACGGCCATCCGCTTCCGGCGCAGCCACGAGGCCGCCCTTTCCGCGCTTTCCCTGCCGCTGTTGTGGGAGGAGCTGGCGCGGCGCGCGCCCGACAGCGTGGACCGCGAGGGCGCCTTCGGGTTCCACGACCGGACCGGCGGATGGGAGAACGACGCGGAAATAGCCGTGGCCTTCTCGTGGTTCCTGGTGGGACGCGCCGACGACCTTTCCTTCCGGGACAACGAAATATCGAGCCAACGGTTCTTCCTGACCGCCGCGCGCTCCGGGAAGAACCACTACCGCCTCACCCTGGACGACGGCTCGGAGATGGAGATCCCCGGCTCGGCCCCGGCCGGGGTCCACCTCTTCCGCCTCGAAAGCATGAGGGAGGGCATCTACGCCTTCGGCCAGGGCTCCCGGCGCAGGGACATCATCTGCGAGTCCACGGGGCTTCTGAACCGCCCGGTCCCCGGCTTCGACAACCTTTGGCTCTCCACGGCGCCGGCCTCGCGCCTCTTTCCCCGGGTGGAGCGCTGGCTTCTACCGCCCCTCGAAAGCTTCGGCTACGTGCTGCCGGGAAAAAGGACCCTCTCGGTGGTTTTCCGCACCGGCACCTTCTGCCAGCCCGAGGAGGAACAGGATTTTTTCCGCACCGACCGCTCGCGGCTGTCGGCAAGGCTTTCCTACGCCAAGGGCCGGGAGCGCGAGGCGGCGCTCGTCCTGCGCTCGCGGCCCGGCGTACACCAAAACGAGAAGCTGGCCCGGAAGCTTGTCCTCGACATACCCGCGCCAAGGGAAAACGGCATCGGCTCCGTGCGCCTCGACATCCGTTTCGAGAACCCCAACGGCGACCAGGGGCTGCGGCGGGAAAAGATACTGGTGGCCAATCCCTCGGCGGCCCCGGTGGTGTCC
>JAKAGN010000055.1 GCA_021815525.1 Deltaproteobacteria bacterium | reverse complement strand
GAGACCCTTTTTTCAAAAAGGGTCTCCCCTTCCCCCCTCCCCCTAACCCCTCCTAAAAACTTTTAATATCTAACGGTTAAAATACAATAAGCGAGGCAATTGCAAAACCTCCCGAATCCAAGTTAAAGGAACGCCTCCCCATGTCCACCCGATTTTCGGCCTACACCGGAAAAATCCTCGACGTGAACCTTTCGGCCGGCGAGGTGGGCGAGTACCCCATTTCGGACGAGGACCGCGAGCTTTTCCTGGGCGGAAGATTCCTGGCGGCGAGAATTTTGTGGGACGCCCTTCGCCCGGGCGTGGACCCGCTTTCGCCCGGAAACGTGCTGGTGGTGATGACCTCGCCCTTGACCGGCAGCGGCGCGCCGTCTTCCTCCCGCTACAACATCTCGGCGAAAAGCCCCCAGACAGGGGCCATAGGGCACTCCAACTCGGGCGGCAGCTTCGGCATCCACTTGAAGCGCGCGGGTTACGACGGCGTGGTGGTGCGCGGGCGCGCGGAGAAGCCGGTTTACCTCGACATAACGGAAGCCGGGGTGAAAATCCGCGACGCGGCGGGAATCTGGGGCCAGGACACCCAGGCGGCCCAGGAGTCCATGATGGCGGAGGCCGGCAAGGGCGGGACGATGGCCATAGGGCCCGCCGGGGAGAACCTTGTGCCCTTCGCCACGGTGGTTTCCCAGGAGCGCAGCCACGGCCGCACCGGCATGGGCGCGGTGATGGGCTCCAAGCACCTGAAGTGCATGGTGGCGCGCGGCAAGGGCAAGGTCTCGATCGCGGACCCCGAGGGCTTTTCGGCCTGCGTCAAGGACTGGATGAGCCTTATAAAGGGCCACCCGGCCACGGGCGACCTCGTGCCCAAGTACGGCACGGCGCTTTTCGTCAAGATACTCTCCGGGAAAAACGCCCTTCCAACTTACAACTTCCGGCAGGGGAGCTTCGAGGGCGCCGACAAAATCTCCGGCGAGCGCCTGGCCGACGAGTTCATGACCAAAAACTTCGGCTGCGTCTCCTGCCCCATCCGCTGCGGCCGCCAGGTTGAAATAGACGGCAAGCCCGTGAAGGGGCCCGAGTTCGAGATACTGTGCCTCATGGGCTCCAACCTGGGTGTCTCGGATCTGCCAGCCATTATAAAGTGGAACCGTGACCTGGACCTATTGGGCATGGACTCCATCTCGACGGGTAACGTCCTCGGGTTCGCCTGCGAGCTAGCCGAAAAGGGCATGTGGGACAGCGGCTTGAAGTTCGGCGACGTGGCCGCCTTCGACAAGGTGCTGCCCCTCATGGCCCGGCGAGAGGGCGTGGGCGCGGACCTCTCCCTTGGAACCCGGGCGCTTGCCGGAAAGTACGGCGGCCTCGATTTCGCGGCCCAGGTGAAGGGTCTTGAGATTCCCGCCTACGAGCCCCGGGCCGCGGCTGGCCACGCCCTGGGCTACGCGGTGGCAGGCCGGGGCGCGTGCCACCTGGACGGCGGCTACATGATCTACTTCGAGATCTCCGGGCCGCTTACGCTGGATCCCCTCCACTTCCGCTCCAAGCCCGGCTGGGTGGTGCTGGACCAGAACCTGCTTTCCGCCATCGGCGCTGGCGGCAACTGCCTCTTCACCTCCTGGACCGCGCTTCCGGCGGCGGTCTTCAAGCTTCCGGCCCACAAGAAGCTTTCGCGCGCCGTGGCCCTCGCCATGACGGCAACCTGGCCCGCCATAGATTATACCTTGGCGCTTCCCCCGGCGCTTCTGCCCATCGACCTTCCCATGCTGCCCCACACCAAGGCCATAAGGCTTGCGACAGGCATGAAGATGAGCCTTGGCCGCTTCCTGGCCGTAGGGAACCGGGGCCATACCCTGGAGCGGATGCTGAACCTCCGCGAGGGCGTCGGGAAGGAAACCGACATACTCCCCAAGCGCTTCTTGACCGAGGAACTGGTGCCCGGGGACAGGAAGACCGTGGTGCAGCTAACGAAAATGCGCTCGAAATATTACTCCCTGCGCGGTTGGGACGAAAACGGAGTCCCCACAAAGAAAACCTTGAAGAAGCTCAAACTCGACTTCCTGGCGTAGCGCCGGGTGGAACTGGAAGGGAGCGCGTCATGAAAGAAGTAACCATAGTGGGCGCCGGTCTTTCAGGGCTTACAGCGGCCATAATCCTGGCCCGGGAGGGATACTCCGTAACGGTCCTGGAGCAGAAAAAGGCCGTGGGCGGCGCATCGCTCCACGCCTCAGCCGTAAGCGGGCGCGAGATGTCTTTCGCGGACATGACCCCCTTGAACCTCGACGCCATGAGCCGCTACCTGGGCTTTTCCCTCTCGGAGGGCCCGGGGGCCGCGCCTTTCTGCAATCCCCTGCCGAGCCTGCGCCTGCGGGCCTTCGGCAAGGTCATCGAGCTTCCCTTTCCCCCCGAAGTCCCCATGAAGATGGTGGAACGCGGATCCCGGGCCTCGTCCCTCGACATGCGCCTTTTCCGCCTGGCCACGGACTCCGGGGTGCGCTTTTCCTTCGGCGCGCCCATAAGCACGCGCAAGGACTTCGCCGACCTTCCGCCCGGCTCCATCGTGGCCACGGGCATGTTCAGGGAAGCCTTCGACGCCCTCGACATTCCATACACGCGGGCCTACGGGCTTTTCGCCGGAGGGCCGGCGCCCGAGGGCAAAAACCCCTTTTGCGTGGCCTATTACCACGAGCACACCCAGGACTACGCCTACTACGCCTCGGTCAACGGAACCGGCGCAGCAGTGCTCTTTCAGCGCGGCAAGCCGCTTTCGGCCGCGGCCAGGGAGTGGTTTCCGAAACAGCTTGCGGAAGACGAGGGCATCGAGTTTCCCCGCTGGCACCTGATCGAAAACATGGTGGGCACCCCCACGGGCTCCCTTTCCAACCCGCGGCTCTTTTCCGGCGATCTCATCCTCACCGGGACCCTCGCCGGAATGCAGGACCCCTCCATGGTTTTAGGCGTGCACGGGGCGCTGGTCTCCGGCAGGATCGCCGCCATGGCCGTGCGCGACCGCGAAGGGGCGGCCAAGGAGTTTCACCGGATGAACCGCTGGTGGAGGGTGGCCTACCTCACCAGGAGGCTCCTGTGGGCCACCCATCCCTGGGGACCACGCCGCTTGGTCCCGGCGGTCCTTGGGCTCATGCCCCGCGTGGACCAGCGCTTCATGTGGCTCTTGAACCCTGCGGTGCCCGGATGGATGCGCCTGCCGGAAGAGGAAAGCAAGGCGCGGGCCTGAGGGCCGAAACGGGCGCGACCCGGAAAATAACGGCGGATTACGCTTAAGCCCTGCCCCGGCGGCGCAGGTAGCGGCCCGGGTAGAGCCTGGCGAAAGGAAGGCCTGCTCCGAAAAGAAGCGTAAGGGGGATGGCGATGGAAAAGACCGGGGCCTCGCGGCCCCAAAAGGCCGAAATGGACGAAAGAAGGAAAATCCCCGCGAAAAAGAAGGAGATGCGAAGGTTTATGGCGTGAAACTCGGGGGTTTTCCACAGCTCCTCCGGCTGCCGCAGGCGCGCGATGGCCGCCGAAAAGGGCTCCCGGCCCAGGAGTTGCGGGACCGAGGCCATGAGGCACAAGACGAAATAGAGGATCGCTATGGAATGCCCAGCCACAATCTCCGAAACGCCCCCTAGGGGAAGAAACGAGCAGGCGGCGAAAAACCCGAGATAGGCCAGGAATGCCTTTTCGATATGAGTCACCTCGTGGGAGGAAAGCCTTTTCGCCGCCAGATGCAGGAGAACCAGCGCAAGCCCCGCCGCCGATGCGATCCTGGCCCGGTCCGGCCCCGCGCCGTTGAGCTTCAATATCACCTTGAAGGCTATCACCGGAACGAAGGACGCCGCCAATAGGAGCCTTTCCCAACCGCCCGGCCGCTTGTCTTCATTCATGGCCCAGCCTCTCCCGCGAATAGGCGCTACCCGCCCCCCGATACCGGGCCCTGCCCAAGCAGCGTCAAGCTTTTGAAATCGAACGCTTCCGCCTCATGTTTCCCAATCAAGACGATTCCCCCTTCATACCTTGATTCCACTTTTCCTCAAATTGATTTATCGTCCCATCATGACGATCCCGGGCTGAACGGCCCGGGTTCCCATTGACACGTGATGCCTTTTTTGTCATAACGACAAAGCTTAAGGAGAGCCGTCTTGAAAGCCACCGAAAATTCCTCAGCCAGCAGTGAAAAAGCCTCCGGCGCTGTCCACCCGGGGCCGGGAACCAGGACGATCGGGCCCTACACCCTGGACGAATTCCTGTCCCAGGTCCGCTGGTTCCACGGCTACGAGGCCCCGGGGCTTGTCATGGGCGGCTTCATGGTGGACTTGGCGTTATCGTTGATGCCCGAAGACATCCTCTTCAACGCCGTCTCCGAAACCGAGAACTGCCTCCCCGACGCCATCCAGCTTCTCACCCCCTGCACGGTGGGAAACGGGTGGCTTGCGATCGTGAACCTGGGACGCTACGCCCTGTGCCTCTACGACAAGGTCTCGGGCAGGGGCTTCCGGGTTTACGTGGATACCGGAAAGATCAGGCGCTGGCCCGAGATAGCCGCCTGGTTCTTCAAGGAAAAGCCCAAGGCCGAGCAGGACGCCGAGCGGCTCCTTGCGGACATCATGGCGGCCGGCGCGGAAATTTTGAGCGTAATACACGTCATCGTGAACCCGGTGCCGCTCACGCGCGGCAAAAAGGGGCGCATAGCGGCCTGCCCCCGCTGCGGCGAGGCCTACCCGCTGGCCCACGGCGGCATTTGCCGGGCCTGCCAGGGCACGAGCCTCTATGTCTATGAAAGAGGCCCGCTGGACGTGGCGTGGCGCGAGCCGGCTATCGCGGCCCTTCCTGCGGAGAAGGCCATCGGGCGCAGGCTGCTTCATGATGTCACCGAGATAGAGCCGGGCGTCTCGAAAGGCCCGCTTTTCCGCAAGGGCCACGTGGTGGAGGCGGGCGACCTGTGCCGCTTGCAGAAGCTGGGCCGGAACCTCCTTTACGTGGAGGACGCGGCCCCCGACGCGACCGAGTGGGTCCACGAGAACGACGCGGCCCGCGCCTTCGCCAAGGGATTGGCCGGAAGCGGCGTTTTTTTCGTGGACGATCCCCGGGAGGGCAAGATCGGCTTTACTGCAGGCCGGGACGGACTTTTCACGGCCGACGCCGAAAGGCTTCTCTGGTTCAACTCCATTTCGGGCGTCATGTGCGCCGTGCGCCGGAGCTATTCCGTGGTGAAAAAAGGCGACAAGCTGGGCGCCACCCGCGCAGTGCCGCTGTATCTGTCGCGCCCGGATTTCGAAACGGCGCTCGCGGCCCTTGCGGACGGCCCGGTATTCTCGGTCCTGCCCCTTTCCCAGCCCGGGGTGGGCATCCTTGTCACCGGCACCGAGGTCTTCACCGGGCTCGTGAAGGATCGCTTCGCGGAGGTCATAACGAAGAAGGTCACGGCCTACGGCTGCCAAGTGGTGAAATCCCTGATCGTGCCGGACGACCGGGCGGCCATAGCAAACGGCGTCCGGGAGCTTCTCGCGGCCGGCGCTGGCCTCATAGTGACCACCGCCGGGCTTTCGGTGGACCCCGAGGACCTCACCCGACGCGGGCTCCTGGACGCGGGCCTTGAGGGCGCCGTCTACGGGGCGGCGGCGCTTCCCGGCGCCATGACCCTTTGCGGCCGCATAGGAAGCGTGCCGGTCTTGGGTGTCCCGGCCTGCGCCCTCTTTCACAAGATCACCACATTCGATCTCATACTGCCGCGCCTTCTGGCGGGGCTTGGCGTGACCCAAAACGATTTCGCCCGCATGGGCCACGGGGGGTTCTGCCTGGAATGCAAAACCTGTCGCTTTCCCGACTGCACCTTCGGTGGCTAAAAGGAGGACAAAAGATCGGCATGAGCAATAAAATCATAACCATAAATGGGAACGAATATGCCTTTACCGAGGGCGAGACGATTCTTGCGGTGGCCAGGCGCAACGGCATCGACATCCCCACCCTCTGCCACCTTTCGGGCGCGACCCCCACGGGCGCGTGCCGCGTATGCATGGTGGAGGTGGAAAAGGCCCGCACCCTCATGGCGGCCTGCGCGCTCCCGGCGTCGGACGGCATGGTGGTCAAGACCGAAAGCCCCAAGGTGGTGAAAAGCCGCAGGATGACGGTGGAGCTTCTGCTGGCCTCGGGCGAGCACGACTGCGTGGTGTGCCCCGGCGCGGGCGAGTGCCGCCTCCAGGAGCTTGCCATGCGCTACGGCGTGGCGGGAAAGAAGTTCCCGAAGACCAAGAGCCGCTACGGCCTTGAGGACGTCAACCCCATGATCGTGCGGGATTTCTCCCGCTGCATCCTCTGCGGCCGCTGCGTCCAGGCCTGCAACGAAATCCAGGTGAACCGGGCCATCTCCTTCGGCTACCGCGGCAAGAAGAGCAAGATCGTGGCGGGCGAGGACATGGCCTTGAAAGATTCCGAATGCGTGTTCTGCGGCCAGTGCATCGAGGCCTGCCCCACCGCGGCCCTCATGGAAAAGGGCGCGCGCGTCAAGATCCGCCCCTGGGAGGGCAAAAAAGTCCGCACCACCTGCCCTTACTGCGGCGTGGGCTGCCAGATGTGGCTCCACGTGAAGGACGACAAGATCGTCAAGGTGACGGCCGTCAAAGACGGCTCCCCCAACAAGGGGCGGCTGTGCGTGAAGGGCCGCTTCGGCTTCGGCTTCATCCACTCGCCCGAGCGCTTGAAGACGCCCCTGATCCGCAAGGACGACGGCGGGTTCAGGGAGGCCTCGTGGGACGAGGCCCTGGATCTCGTGGCGTCAAAATTTAGGGAGATCATCGCAAAGGACGGCCCCGACGCCATAGCCGGCGTCTCCTGCGCCCGCTCCATCAACGAAGATTCCTATGCCATGCAGAAGCTCTTCCGCGCGGTCTTGGGCACCAACAATATCGACCACTGCGCACGAACATGACATGCCCCCACGGTCGCCGGTCTGGCGAACGCATTCGGTTCCGGGGCCATGACGAACTCCTTCTCCGAGTTCGCCAAGTCCAAGATGTTTCTCGTTATCGGCTCCAACATGACGGAGGCCCATCCGGTGGCCGCCACCTTCGTCAAGAACGCGGTTTTAAACGGCGCGCGCCTCATAATGGTGGACCCCCGCCGCCACAAGCTGGCGGACTTCGCGGAGCTGCACCTTCCCATAAAGGTGGGAAGCGACATCGCGCTTTTGAACAGCCTCATGAACGTCCTGATCGAAGAGGACCTCTACGACAGGAAGTTCGTCGCAACCTGCACCATGAACTTCGAGGCGCTCAAGAATAAGGTCGCGGAGTACCCGCCCGAGCGGGCCGCCGGAATCTGCGGCATTCCCGCCGAAACCATCCGGGACACCGCCCGGCGCCTCGCGTCGGTGAAGCCCGCGATGCTCATCTATACCCTGGGGATCACCGAGCACACCTGCGGGGTCAACAACGTCATGTCCACCGCAAACCTCCAGATGCTTTTGGGGAACATGGGCATGGAGTGCGGCGGCGTGAACCCCCTGAGGGGCCAGAACAACGTGCAGGGCGCGTGCGACATGGGGGCTCTCCCGAACGTCTACTGCGGCTACCAGAAGGTGATCGACCAAAAGGCCAGGGAAAAGTTCCAGAAGGCCTGGAACGTTCCCAAGCTTCCTGACAGGAACGGCCTCATGATCCCCCAGATGATGGAGGGGCTCGTCTCCAAGAAGGTCAAGGCCTTCTACATCTTCGGCGAGAACCTCGCGAATACCGAGCCCGACATCCACAAGGTGGAGCACGAGCTCAAAAGCGCCGAGTTCCTGGTGGTCCAGGACATCTTCCAAAACGAAACCACCCGCTTCGCCCACGTGGTGCTTCCCGCGGCCGCGTGGAGCGAGAACGACGGCACCTTCGTTAACTCCGAGCGCCGGGTGAACCGGGTGCGCGCGGCCTGCCCGCCCCCCGGGGAGGCAATGCCCAACTGGTGGATTTTCACCGAAATCGCCAGGCGCATGGGCCAGGACTGGCCCTCCAAAAGCGCCCGGGAGCTTTGGGACAACGAGATTTCGGTCCTCTCGCCGAATCTAGCCGGCATCAAGTACCGCCGCCTTGAAAACGACGGCCTCCAGTGGCCCTGCCCCAACGAGGACCACCCCGGCACCTGCTTTCTCCATAAGGACGGCCAGTTCACCTGCGGCCTTGGGGTATTCTCCCCCATCGACTGGACGCCGCCCGCCGAGGTGCCGGACGAGGAGTACCCCCTGGTGCTCTCCACCGGCCGTCGCCTCTACCACTACCACACCCGCACCCAGACCGGCCGCTGCGAGGGCCTGAACGACATGCTCCCCGAGGAGACCGCCGACATCTCATACGCCGACGCCAGGGCCCGGGGCATCTCGCAGGGCGAGATGATCCGGGTGAAGTCCCGACGCGGGGAGATCAGGGTGAAGGCCCGCGTGACGCCCGAGGTGCCGCCGGGCATGGTGTGGATGGCCTTTCACTTCAGGGAGGGAAACGCCAACTTCCTTACGAACGCGGTCTTCGATCCCGTTAGTCTCACCGCGGAGTATAAAGCCTGTGCGGTGAGGGTGGAGAAGATATAGAGCGCGGCCGGCCACAAGCGCGATCCGCGGTGTCAGACTTCGCGGCGCGCTGCGTCACGTATGAACAATACGCTTCCTCGCGCGCCGCTCGTCTTCCTTGCGGCTCATCGCTTGTGACCGGCCTTTTTGCCGCACGACGGGAAGGGACAAGACCTGCTGCAAGGTGGGAATAGAAACGGCCTTTTGCAGGATGAACAGCAGGGAAATTAGCGGCCGTTGATGTAGCGGCCGGGACAGCGCTCGTGGACGGCCTTCTGGAGGCGCTGCGCAGGGGAGAATCAGATTCCCAGCGCGGCCCTGGAATGGCCGGCCCGGGGCCTTCCTCCGGACGGGGTGATAAGCTTAAAGTAAAAAATCTATAAATCTTGTAGAACAGATAGCTTTTACCCGTGATGGGGAAAGATTTTTAAATATTACAGATAGGTGAAGTTCATCGGTCACTTTTTGGACAACAAAGGAGAACGAAGATGGCCAAGGACGCCTGCACCCCCTGCATCAACCCCTGCACCGGCGAGGTGCTGGGACAGTCCCCGCTGTGCGCGGCCCCGGACGTGGAACGGGCCGTCACGAAGGCGCGGGCCGCCCAGCCCGCCTGGGCCGCGGTGAAGCCCGCCGAGCGCGCCCGCATAATGCGCGGGGTCTTGAAGCACATCGTGGAAAACGCCGACGAGATCGCCCGCGTCATCTCCCGCGACAACGGCAAGACCCGCGCCGACGCCATGATCACCGAGGTCTTCTCGGCGGCGCTCGGGGCCGACCACTACACCAGGAAGGCCCCCAAGTGGCTCGCCGAAAAAAGGCTTCTGCCCGGAAACCTCCTCTTGGCCAACAAGGCCGCCAAGATCGTCAAGGTGCCCTACGGCGTCGTCGGCATCATCTCGCCCTGGAACTACCCCTTCGCCATTCCCTTTGCCGAGGTGGTCATGGGCCTTCTGGCCGGAAACGCCGTGATCCTGAAGGCCGCCTCCGAGACCCAGTGGGTGGGCCGCACCCTCGAGGAATGCGTGAAATCCGTGGGCCTTCCCGAAGACATCTTCACCTACATAAATATCCCCGGTTCCATCGCAGGCGATGCCTTCCTGGCCGCTGGCGTGAACAAGCTCTTTTTCACCGGAAGCGTGCCGGTGGGAAAGGACCTCATGCGCAAGGCCGCCGACACCCTTACCCCCGTGTGCCTGGAGCTTGGCGGAAACGACGCCATGCTGGTCTGCCCCGACGCCGACCTGGACCGGGCCGTGGCGGGCGCGGTTTGGGCCGGGATGCAGAACTGCGGCCAGTCCTGCGGAGGCGTCGAGCGCATCTACGTCCACGAATCAGTGTACGACGCTTTCCTTACGAAGCTATCCGACAGGGTGCGCGGCCTCCGCGTGGGCTACGACACCGATTTTTCCTGCGACCTGGGGAGCATGACCACCAAGAAGCAGAAGGACGCCGTCATGCGCCAGGTGGGCGACGCTCTGGCGAAGGGCGCGGTGATCCACGCCCAGTCGGCCTGCCCCAAGGACGCCGTGGGCCACTTCCTGCCCGCGATGGTCCTGACCAACGTGGACCACACCATGGAGGTGATGCGGGACGAGACCTTCGGCCCGGTGGTGGGCGTGATGAAGGTAAAAAGCATGGACGAGGCGGTGAGGCTCGCCAACGACTCCAACCTGGGCCTCACCAGCTCCGTGTGGTCCAAGGACCGCGTCAACGCGTTCCGCCTGGCCCGCAGGATCGAGGCCGGGGTGGTGATGGTGAACGATCACTTGATGAGCCACGGCCTGGCCGAGACCCCCTGGGGCGGATTCAAGGAATCCGGCATCGGCCGCACCCACGGAGAGATGGGCTTTTCGGAAATGACCCAGCCCCAGTGCATAGTGGACGAGCTTTTCCCCTTCATCCGCAAGGACATGTGGTGGTATCCCCACGACGAATCCGTGTACAGGGGCGTCAAGGGCTTCCTGGAAATGCTGTACTCCCCCAAGGCCACCGCCCGCCTCGAAGGCGCCGCCCGCATGGCCAAGACCTTCGTAAGGTCCTTCAGGGTATAAGGAGGGGATCGGAGCTTGCGGGGGGAGGGGAAGGGGTAAACCGTTTCCTGGCA